>JANNSM010000459.1:0-3278 GCA_031402635.1 Bacteroidota bacterium
GCCGAAAAACTCGCCGATCAGGACGCAGGCTTCATGAGCCTGGGCATCAATTCCATCATGAGTATTCAGCTCAAAGAATTGCTGGCCAAGGAACTTGACCTGAGCTTGCCCAATACGCTGATTTTTGATTACCCCAGCCAGAGCCGCCTGGCCGATTTTCTTTCCGCACAACTCGGTGGAATCCATTCCGACGGACCGATTTACGCCAACCGCGCCTGGAAAGAGATTGACGATTTTGTGGAATCGCTCGAAGGGATGAGCGAAGAAGATGCTCAGCATTTGCTTGAAGAAGAAGTGCAGCGCATCGGAATGGCCGAAGGGCTGAGCAACAATAAAAAGCTGCTCTACCTGCTTCGTCAGGAGAAAATCCGCCGCGAGCCGATCGCCATTGTCGGGATGGCTTGCCGGATGCCCGGCGGCGCAAACGATCTGGACGGTTACTGGCGCCTGTTGGCCGAAGGCCGCGATGGAACCGGCGAGATTCCCTCCGACCGATGGAACAACAGCGAATTCTTTGACCGCGACAAAACCGCTGCCGGAAAAAGTTATGTGCAGCGCGGCGGTTTCCTCCGCAATTTCGACCCCTACGAATTTGACCCGTTCTTTTTCAAGATTTCACCCAAGGAAGCGCTCGGGCTTGATCCGCAGCAGCGCCTTTTGCTGGAAGTAGCGGCAGAAGCTTTCATGAACGCTGGCATTCCGCTGGATTCGCTCAACGGCAGCAACTGCGGTTCTTATGTTGGCATCTGCTCGGACGATTACAAAGGCGCTCACCTTTACTCCGGTGACCTGACCAAAATTGACGCCTACTCGCTGTTGGGTACCGCGCTCTCCGCAGCCGGCGGCCGCATCAGCTTTACCTGGGGTTTGCAGGGACCGGCCGCGTCTATTGACACCGCTTGTTCTTCTTCGCTGATCGCTACGCATATGGCCGTCAAAGGCATCCACAATGGCGAATGCGACATGGCCGTTGTGGCGGGTGTCAACTACCTGCTCAATCCCGTTTACTTCGTTTATTTCAGCAAGCTACAGGCGGTCAGTCCTGATGGCCTTTGCAAGACTTTCGACGCTTCGGCCAACGGGTACAGCCGCGGCGAAGGCTGCGGTGTGATCATCCTCAAGCGGCTGAGCATGGCCATCGAGGACAACGACAACATTTTGGGAATTGTCCGGGGTTCGGCAATCAATCAGGACGGAGCTTCTTCCGGCTTCACGGCACCCAACGGGATTGCCCAGCAGGATCTGTTGCACCGTGCGCTGCGCGATGCCGATCTGGAACCCGCCGATATTGACTACATCGAAACGCACGGCACGGGAACTCCGCTCGGCGACCCGATTGAAGCCGGTGCGGTTGCTGCGGTTTATGGCGCCGGTCACGATGCCAGCCATCCGCTGTATATGGGCTCGGTAAAATCCTCCATCGGGCACCTGGAAGGCGCCGCTGGAGTTTCCGGCATCGTCAAGATTTTGCTGGCTATGAAGCACGGTGCTATTCCGGGCAACCTGCACTTCAACAATCCCAATCCCGATATTGACTGGGCCAATATTCCGGTCAAAGTTCCGGTGAGCCTTGAGCCCTGGAATCCGCAGGATAAAAAACGCATCGCCGGCGTTTCCGGATTCGGTTTTTCCGGCTCCAACGCGCACATCATTCTGGAGGAAGGACCGGCGCTGCCCGCGGCGGTGAATACTTCGGACCGCAGCATGCAACTGCTGACTGTGAGCGCCAAAGACGCCACGGCCCTGAAAGCTTACGCGCAGGCATACGCAAAATTTTTGCGCGAAAACGAAGCCCTTCCCCTGGGAGACATCAGCTATACCAGCACCATCGGTCGGGATCATTTCAACAACCGGCTGACCGTCGTTGCCGGCACGCATGAAGCGATGGCCGAGGCGCTTGACGCGTTTGTTTTGGGTGAAAATGACAAGCGCCTTCGTCAGGGAACCATTCCCGGCCCGCGCAAAAACAAAATCGCGTTTTTATTTACAGGACAGGGGTCGCAGTACTTTGGAATGGGCCGCGAGCTCTACCGCACCAACGCCTTGTTCCGCGATAAACTCGATACTTGCGCCGCAATACTCGACCGGCATCTGGAAGAGCCCCTGCTCGAAGTCCTGTTCAGCGAATCCGGCGACCAGGAGCGGATCAACCAGACGGCTTACACGCAACCGGCCATTTTTGCGGTCGAATACGCGCTTGCCGAACTCTGGCTTTCGTTTGGAATCCGGCCGGACTACGTGATGGGACACTCCGTTGGCGAATATGTAGCTGCGGTAATCAGCGGACTGATGAGCCTCGAAGACGGTTGCCGTCTTATTGCAGAGCGGGGCCGGCTCATGAATCAATTGCCCGCCGGCGGGGTCATGGCGGCTGTTTTCGCCTCGCGCGAAACGATTGAAACGATGCTGAAGCCCTGGGCCGGAAAGCTCAATGTGGCGGCACATAATTCCCCGGGAGTGAATACCGTTGCCGGAGAAGCCGATGCACTGGAGGAAGCGATAGCCGCCTTCACGGAAGCGAAGATCAAAGCTCGCAAGCTGGTGGTATCGCACGCTTTCCACTCCCACCTCATGGACCCGATGCTGAAAGAATTCCGCGCCTTTGCCGCCGGAATAACTTTCCGCGAAATGCGCATCCCGCTGATCAGCAACGTGACCTGCAAGGTGCTGAAGCTGGCCGAAGTGACGCCGGATTACTGGTGTGAGCATGTTCGCGGCACGGTTGGTTTTCACGACTCCATGCAGGAACTCAACCGGCTTGGCGCAAATACTTATGTGGAAGTTGGCGCAGACGTCACGCTCAGCGGTCTGGGCAAGCAATGCCTTCCGGGCAATGATGCTGTATGGGTCAGCAGCCTGAAACGCAATATCTCCGACTGGGAACAATTGCTGCTGGCCGTTTCCGAACTCCACGTCAACGGCGTAGCCATCCATTGGAAAGGTTATGAAGGGCATTACCGCCGGCGCAAAGTGGTGCTGCCAAACTATCCTTACCAGCGCAAGCGCTTCTACCTGAATCCTTACAATTTCCCGGCAGACGGTTTTGGCGGAGGAACCGGCATCAGCATGGGCAAGCGCGAAGAACTGCATCCGCTGCTGGGCGCAGAATTCCCCAGCCCGGTAGCCGAACGGCTTTTCCTGCAAACTTTTGACCTGCATCAGCAGGCTTTTGTTGCAGACCACGTCATTTACAACATGCCCTTTGTGCCTGGTACCGCGTACCTGGAAATGGGGCTTGCCGCCGCAAGGGAGATTTACAGCAGGAGCGCCGTTGCCGT
>JANNSM010000460.1:0-6254 GCA_031402635.1 Bacteroidota bacterium
TGAAGTCTACTCCCTTGCCCATGGAAGTGTGCATCAGGATGACCTGAGGCACGCCCTGACCGGCAGCAGCTTTCGCTTCTTTTAACGTCTGAACCACCTCCTGCATTTCATTGCCGTTCGTTTCGCGGACCAACCATCCAAACGCCTTGAATTTGGCGTTCAAATCGCCAAGATCGAGGACTTTCCGGGTGGGACCGTCAATTTGCTGACCGTTCCAGTCCACGGTGGAAATCAGGTTATCCACCTGGTTGTGGGCCGCAAACATGGCCGCTTCCCAGATCTGCCCTTCCTGCAACTCGCCGTCACCGTGGAGAGAATAGACCAGGTGCGGGTCTCCGTTTATTTTTTTGGCCAATGCCGCCCCGATCGCCACGCTAAGCCCTTGTCCCAGCGAGCCGGAAGCTACCCGGATACCGGGCAGCCCTTCATGGGTGGTAGGGTGGCCCTGTAAGCGGGAGTTGATTTTGCGGAAAGTAGCCAGTTCGGATATTGGAAAGTAGCCACTCCGGGCCAGGGTACTGTAAAAGACCGGGGAAATATGCCCGTTGGACAAAAAGAACAGGTCTTCACCGACACCGTTCATGTCAAAACCGGGCTTCCTCTCCATCACCTCAAAATAGAGGGCCGTGAAGAAATCCGCGCAACCCAGCGATCCGCCGGGGTGGCCGCTCTGGCAAGCGTGAACCATCCGCACAATATCCCGCCGGATCTGGCTTGCCTGGCGCTTAAGTTGGTCAGTTGACTGCATGCCGCGAAGATAGGACCAAGCCCTGGCAAGGGAAAACAAACATTCCAGAGGACCGTCCTATATTCGCGCCATGCGCCGCATCACCTTCCCCCTGATCGCGATTGCTGCCGTTTTTGCGGTTATGAATATCGCAGCGGGTTGCAGCAACACCAAAAAGTATAACAAACCCCAGCTTCTGCGCTGGGATTTCGCGGAATCCGGCACCCGGAACTACCGCTTTTCGCAAACTTCAGAGTCCACGAGCCAGATGTCTATGATGTCACCGGAGGGGATGCCTATGGCCGATACCTCGCGCTACCGGACCGTTGCCAAAGGCGATCTGCGCATCGTAGCCTCCGGCGGTGGCAAAGCCAATATGCTGCTCGAAGGGTTGGGAATAACCGCCTACCAATTGGATCTGGTGAGCGGTGCGCCTATGGATTCCATGAAGGAAGAACTAGAACCCATCACCGTAGAAAACATGGGCGAGAACGGTAAGCCGGACAGCACTGATCAACTTAGTCAACAGTTGTTCGACTACCTGTTTACCCTGCCCACAATTGAACTGGCACCAGGGCAAAGCGAGGAAACCGACCTGCGGATTCCCTTCAACACCATGGGAATGCCACTGATGGTGGGTGGCAAATCCAAGTTGACCTTTACCGAAGTCACCAAACACCAGGGCCGCATTTGTGCAAAACTGGACACAGAACTGCTGATTGACCAGCTTGAAATTCAGGAAGGCATGGAAGGCGAATACGCTTTCCGGCGGCAGGGAACTTCTACGTTTTATTTTGATCTGGAAAAACGGGAATTTGTTTCCGGCGTAGTCACGATCAAGGGCAATATCCTGCTTGATGCCGGTCCTTCCTTTGGCAGAATGAGCGTTGAAAGCGAGGACAGTTTCACCCTCGAATTGGCCGAATAGTTAACGGAATAGTTGGCAGGCCGGTTTGCCGTAGGCCGACGTAAGTTGACCGAAGGATGTTAATCGGGTTGATGGTTTGTGGCCGCTCCCCCGCTCCGATGTATCTATCGCCGGTGTCCAGGTGAGTAATCCCGTATTTTTCAATTGCTTATATCTTTGATTTTAAGCGCATACGAGGCAACCCCCGGGCTGCCTTTTTCGTATCTTTGAGCAGTCCCCGTCTGCTTTTCCGTTCTTTCCGTCTCTCCTCCTCCCCTTTCCATCCTCGTGCCCCGGATATAACCATGAGCACTCCAGACGTTTATCAGCCTTCTTATCACGTCCGAATTGTCACTGCTGCAAGTCTGTTTGACGGCCATGATGCTGCCATCAACATCATGCGGCGCATTATTCAGGCAAGCGGTTGCGAAGTCATCCACCTTGGCCATGACCGCAGCGTGGAAGAAGTGGTGGACTGCGCCATCCAGGAAGACGTGCAGGCCATAGCTATTACCTCGTACCAGGGGGGGCACAACGAATACTTCAAGTACATGATTGACCTGCTCCGGAAAAAAGGCGCGGGGCATATCAAAGTTTTCGGGGGGGGTGGGGGCGTAATCCTTCCCGACGAGATCCGCGATCTTCAGGCATACGGGGTGTCGCGAATTTATTCGCCGGATGATGGCCGGGAAATGGGCCTGCAGGGCATGATCAACGATCTGGTCAGCAAGAGCGATTTCCCCCTGGGGAAGAACGTGAACGGAGAGATCGGTGGGTTGCTAAAAAGGGATGCCGGCAGCATTGCCCGATTGATCACTGCGGCAGAAAACTTCCCCGATCTCGCGGAGCCTTACCTGGAGCGGATTCGTCAGCAAGCCTCCGGGACTAAAATCCCCGTGCTGGGCATTACCGGCACCGGCGGTGCCGGAAAAAGTTCGCTGGTCGATGAACTTGTTCGCCGTTTCCTGCTAGACTTCCCGGACAAACACCTCGGGATTATCTCCGTGGATCCGTCCAAGCGAAAAACGGGCGGTGCTCTGCTCGGCGACCGCATCCGGATGAATGCCATCAGCCATCCGCGGGTTTATATGCGATCACTCGCTACCCGACAGGCCAACCTGGCTTTATCGGAGCATGTAGGCGACGCGGTTGCCATCTTGAAAGCCGCCGCTTTCGACCTGATTATTCTGGAGACCTCCGGCATCGGTCAAAGTGATTCGGAGATTACCGAATATGCCGATCTCAGTTTGTACGTCATGACGCCGGAGTACGGCGCCGCGACCCAACTGGAGAAAATTGACATGCTCGATTTTGCCGATCTGGTGGCCATCAACAAATTTGACAAGCGCGGTGCACTGGACGCACTGCGCGACGTGCGCAAACAAGTGCAGCGCAACCACAAGCGCTTTGAAGTCGATGTAGATGCGATGCCGGTCTTTGGCACCATCGCTTCGCAGTTCAACGACCCCGGAACCAACACGCTATACCGGTCGCTCATGCTGGTTTTACATGAAAAAGGGTTCGAAGGGCTGGAATCGCATTTTCAGGCGCCGGAGGAAATGAGCGAGAAAATCTACATCATTCCGCCAAAGCGCGTCCGGTACCTGGCGGAGATTGCAGAGAGTATCCGCCACTATAATGTCCGTGCTCTGGAACAACGCGAAATTGCCCAGCGGCTCTATTCGCTCGATAAATCCATCGCCATCATTCGGGAACGCGGTGACGATGCGCCAACGCTTGCTGCTTTGCAGGAAGCACGCGCGAATGTTGCCCTCGAGTTCGATCCAAAAAACCAGGCCATGCTCGAGCATTGGCCCAGGCTCACCAAGCGATTTCGCGATCCTCAATTCACGTTCAAAGTGCGCGATCTGGAGCTGACCGTAGAAACCCATACGGAGTCTTTGTCGCATCAGCGCATTCCAAGGGTGGCACTTCCGCGGTTTGAAGCCTGGGGCGATTTACTCTTTTGGATGTTGCAGGAAAATGTGCCCGGGTTGTTTCCTTTTACGGCGGGTATTTACCCGTTTAAACGCGAAGGCGAAGACCCAACCCGAATGTTTGCCGGTGAAGGGGGGCCGGAGCGAACCAACCGCCGCTTCCATTACCTGAGCCTGGGCATGCCGGCCAAACGTCTGTCCACTGCTTTTGATTCGGTGACGCTTTACGGACACGATCCGGATTACCGGCCGGACATCTACGGCAAGATTGGCAATTCCGGTGTATCCATCTGCTGTCTTGACGATGCCAAACGGCTCTATTCCGGCTTTGACCTCTCGGATCCAAAGACCAGCGTCTCCATGACGATCAACGGTCCGGCGCCAATGTTGCTGGCTTTTTTCCTCAACGCGGCTATTGATCAGCAGTGCGGCAAATACATCTTGCAGCATGGGCTCGAACACGAAGTCGGTGAAAAAATCAAAGCACTTTATGCAGCCAAGGGAATGACCCGGCCTGAATATACCGGCGATCTTCCGACCGGGCACAACAAGCTGGGGTTGCGGCTGCTGGGCGTAAGTGGCGAAGAGGTCCTTCCACCGGATGTGTACCAGACCATCAAGGCACACACCATGGCTCAGGTTCGCGGAACAGTTCAGGCCGACATTCTCAAAGAGGACCAGGCTCAGAATACCTGCATATTCAGCACGGAATTTGCACTGCGACTGATGGGCGACGTTCAGGCGTATTTCATTGAAAATAACGTCCGTAACTTTTATTCGGTTTCAATTTCCGGGTACCATATTGCAGAAGCTGGCGCTAATCCAATCACGCAGTTGGCATTTACCCTGGCCAATGGTTTTACTTATGTGGAGTACTATCTCAGCCGGGGCATGGACATCAACGGTTTTGGTCCAAACCTGAGTTTTTTCTTCTCTAATGGACTGGATCCCGAATACGCTGTGATCGGGCGGGTAGCCCGGCGTATCTGGGCCAAAGCGATGAAATTCCGCTACAGCGCCGATGACCGGACCTGCAAGTTGAAATACCATATTCAAACTTCTGGTCGCTCCCTGCACGCCCAGGAAATTGATTTCAACGATATCCGCACAACGCTGCAGGCATTGTACGCCATTTACGACAATTGCAATAGCCTGCACACGAATGCTTACGACGAGGCCATCACCACTCCTACCGAAGGCAGCGTGCGCCGCGCCATGGCTATCCAGATGATTATCAATCAGGAACTTGGCCTTTCGCGAAATGAAAATCCCATGCAGGGCAGTTTCATCATCGAGCAACTCACGGATCTGGTGGAAGAAGCCGTGCTCCTTGAATTTGACCGCATCACCGAGCGCGGTGGTGTACTAGGCGCCATGGAAACTATGTACCAGCGCGGTAAAATTCAGGAAGAAAGCCTTTATTATGAAACCCTGAAGCACACCGGTGAGTTGCCCATTATCGGGGTCAATACTTTTCTGAGCGAAAAAGGTTCTCCGACGATCATTCCCGACGAGGTCATCCGCGCCACCGAAACAGAAAAGCAAAACCAGATCACCACGCTGCGCAACCTTCACCGGTTCAGGGCAGGCAAAGCAGAAGAATCCCTACGCGCATTGCAGGCTGCCGCCATTCACAACGATAATATTTTCGAAGTGATTATGGAAGCTGCCAGGTATTGTTCGCTCGGACAAATGACCAGCGCGCTGTTTGAAGTGGGCGGTCAGTACCGGAGAAATATGTAGGCGATTTTTGATCCCGTTTTTCTCACCGGCGAGAACTTGTTTTGACGGGTCAAAAAAGGATTCCAGGCATATTCGCTGTACATTGTTGTTTTCCCGTTCCTCATGCGTCGCATCTTGTTTTTGTTTTTTTGGCTGACGGCCTTTTGTACCGGAAATCCTGTTTCCGGACAGGTTGTGCTTGCCGGGTCTCCAGCAGCGAACCATGTTTCCGGAACTGCCTCCATTGAACTTCTCAGTGAGCGCCTTTTCGACGCATCAAATAACGCGCAACAAAACCTTCAGCCTTTAGCAGATCAACCTGCCTTGTATGCAGAAGGCTTCGCACCGTTTTGGCATGGCGTGGCTTCCGGAGACCCGTTGCCTGACGGCGTCATCATCTGGACCCGGGTCACGCCGGAAACAGTAGATCCGGAGCCGGTGGAGGTTCAGTGGCGGATGGCCAGCGATCCCGGTATGATTGGCATTAAAGCCGAGGGAACTGCGATTGCCGGCGAATGGCACGACTATACCGTTAAAGTCGACGTCAGCGGATTGGAACCGAACAGTTTTTATTATTACCAGTTTGAATCGCTGGGTCGAAAATCGCTGATCGGCAGAACGCGCACCGCGCCGGCAGGTCCCACCAATCGGTTGAGAATGGCCGTAGTTTCCTGCTCGGACTACCGCGCCGGATATTTCCACACCTACGCAAGGCTTGCCGAGCGAAATGACCTTGCCCTCATTCTTCACCTCGGCGACTATTTCTACGAAACCAGCGGTGGCCCGGAAGGACGCGTGCACGAACCCGATGCCGAGATTTACAGGCTTCAGGATTACCGGATGCGTTATTCGCAATACCGGCTTGACCCCGATTTGCAACGGGTGCACCAGGTCCATCCTTTTTCGACGATCTGGGACGATCATGATGTTGTGGTGGACGCCCTGCGGGACACCAGTTTTC
>JANNSM010000461.1:0-4883 GCA_031402635.1 Bacteroidota bacterium
TTTTGTAACTTTTGCATCTACCCAAAAGTTACAAAAAAAGTTGTCCCGGTCTGAATATTTTATTCACAACAGCTCAAAGGTACCCGAGTTAACCCAACGGTTAAAGCCTTTGCATGAAGATAGTTGTCTTGACCGTTTGCCGTTCAAACCTCCTTTATGTTGCGCAAAAAGCGAATAAGGGCGCTGACCGCCATTCCCCGGTGACTGATTGTTCCTTTCTCTGCCCGGCTCATTTCGGCGAAACTCCGGGTTGAATAATGTTGACCCAGTTTTGGATAAAATACGGGATCGTATCCGAATCCTCCCTCTCCGGAAGGCATATAGCCAATACAGCCGTGGCATTCCCCATGGAATTCATACCATTTGCCTCCGAAGTAAAGGCTGATGACCGTGCAGAACCTGGCCTCGCGTTTCGTGTTCTGACCCAGGCGCTCCAGCAGCAGCGCAGTGTTTGTCTTGTCATTTGCACCGGCACCGGCATATCTCGCAGAATACACACCAGGTTCCCCGCCCAGCGCATCAACCATCAATCCGCTGTCTTCAGCAAAGACATCACCGGCAAAATATTGAACCACCCAGTCAGCTTTCTGCCGTGCATTGTGTTCCAGCGTAGTTCCCGTTTCCGGCAGTTCCCCAGCTAAACCGATGTCCTGCAAGCTGAGCAGGCGAAACCGGTCGCCTATGAATTCCCGGGCTTCCTGCAGTTTGTTGGGGTTGTTGGTGGCAAACACCAACAGGGGAAGGGGGGTATTGCTAATCATGGAGCGATTCTTCTTGTTGCCTGGTCTATTGCCTGAGATTAGGCAGGGAATAGCCAAAAGCCGGCATACCAAGCTTTTCGGAAATACCGGCGCACCATTCCTTTTTGGAAAGTGAAGTCAGCCTGCCGGTGGAAAAACGGATTTCAGGGATTCCCAAAGCGTCTTTTTGGCGAGCTGATTTTGGGCGAGTTCGGCCAGGCTGGGACAAAAGATGAGATTCCGGCCACGGAATTGCACCCGTTCGCATTGCCGGAAGAGAATTTGCAATCCGAGGTCTTCGGCTCGGTAGCCAAAAGCCAGGAGGAGTTCAAAAGTGGTCTCCGACTCAAGTCGCCGGTAAAGCAAACCGGATTGCCCCTCAACCATACGACATCCGGAGCGGTCAAGACCAACCGCTGAGAGCATACGGTCCAGCATCTGGCCTTCGGCGGACTTCGGATCTGCCTCGGTTATGGCTACCACGATCAGTGCCTTTTGCGTACTTTTGACAGTATCGGATGGCATTGCCGGTTCCTGCTCTGAAAAGCGATACAAACGCTCCTGGAATAGTGTCTGGAGCGCCTTTTGGTCGGGTTGAATGATGCGTTCTTTCACTGCAGCGAAAAGTAATGCGAATTTTATACTTTTCGTTGGCAGGTTACTCAGGGATTCCTTCCTCTACCCCAGGTTCATACCATTGGCCTTTATGACAGATACCGGTTAGTTGCATTCGTTGCTTTGGTATCCCTGGCTTTTCGTGCCATTTATTCACCCAACATTCCACCGGCAATTTCCCATGAAAACTGAAACCGCCACAAAAAGCGAAATTGCCGTACGCAAATCGCCTTCTTCCCGGATACAGTTTGTTGATTTTGATGACATTCCATTCGGGAAGACGTTCTCCGATCACATGTTCCTGACGGAATACACCGAAGGAAAGTGGAATAATCCCCGGATTGAGCCTTTTGCACCACTGCCAATGCACCCGGCCAATTCCGGCATCCACTACGGGCAGTCGGTTTTTGAGGGCATGAAGGCGTACAAATCGCGAGAGGGCAAAGTCATGCTGTTCCGGCCGGATATGAACCTGAAGCGCCTCAACCAAAGCGCGGCGCGGATGGCCATGCCCACTATTCCCGAAGATTTGTTTCACCACGCGCTCCGGGAGTTGGTGCTGCTTGACCGCGACTGGATTCCGGACCGCGATGGAAGTTCGCTATACATCCGGCCGCTGATGTATGCCATAGATGAGTTTATCGGTATCCGGGTCGCCGATGATTACCGGCTGATCATCATGACCAGCCCGGTTTCGGTTTATTACCCAAAGCCGGTGAATGTAGTGGTTGCTAACAACTACGTTCGCGCCTTTAAGGGGGGGGTCGGGTTTGCCAAAGCAGCCGGAAACTATGGGGCAACGATGCTGCCTCTTCGTCTGGCAAAAGAGAAAGGCTTTGACCAGGTCCTTTGGTTAGACGGCGTTGAGTTCCAGGCCATTCATGAGATCGGGACCATGAATGTTTTCTTCGTTTTCCGCGACCGGGTGGTGACTCCATCAACCACAGAAGGTACCATTCTGGAGGGCGTTACCCGCGATTCGGTCATTGAGTTGCTCAAAGACCGTGGTATTCCGGTTGAAGAGCGGCGCATCACAATTGACGAGGTAAAAAAGGCTTACCAGGACGGTTCGCTGGTTGAAATGTTCGGCACAGGAACAGCGGCAACCATTGCCCAGATCAGCCGCCTGGGGTACCAGGATCAGGACATGAACTTCTCAGCGGATTGCTGGAATTTATCCACCTCTCTGAAAACGGAACTTGCCAAGTTGCGAATCGGGGAAATCCCCGACCGTTTTGGCTGGAATGTTGTGCTGGAATGAAGAACTGGTCTTTTGAGGCCTTACAAAAGCCGGCCTCCGCATTTTCAACCGTTTAGAAGCCGTATTCGGGATTTTCCGGATTGAACGTATTGCTCCCCAATCCTGGAGCCGCATTGAGATAATGGAACTCGTAGCGCTCATATAAGCCCCGGTCATCATAAATCAGTTTTTTAATCGGAATCAGGGTCTGCTTGTCAATGTAAAGAACCGTCTTGCTGGCGTAGGCATTGGGGATTCGAATGACCTCTCCGGGTTTTACATCGCTGTAATCGTCCAGCGAAGGATTTCGCTCCATGATACTGTGCTCCGGCAAGCCGTTGCGGCGGGCGATGGAAAGAATAGTTTCGCCT
The DNA here is from genome assembly GCA_031402635.1 of Bacteroidota bacterium. GTDB lineage: Bacteria > Bacteroidota > Bacteroidia > Chitinophagales > BACL12 > WGOA01. The sequence goes on from JANNSM010000461.1 coordinate 2,967, forward strand.
GGTTTTACGGTATAGGAAATCCAGGCATAAGCGGGATGGTCAATGGTTAACAGGTAACAGGCTTTGCCTTGCCAGGGAGAACCGTCTTCAAGCGTCACGTAGCGTTCAAAGTCATTCTGGTGGGCATCAAGACTTCGGCGGATGATTCCGCCAAAATACCCGAATCCCGATTCGAGAATGGTGTGGTGCTGGTCTTCACGCATCCGGGAACTGCCCGGATCCAGTTTGACGTTGAGATAGGGAAACCCGCTGGGTTTTATCAGGGCGAGCCCATCCCGTTCTCCTTCGGCATAGAGAATTTCGATTCCCGCTTCCGGCGCCCAGGTCTTCAGGTAAACTTTGTATGGCTTGACCTGCATGCGGACATCGGATTCGCAATAGATCATCTCCGTTCCGAAGCGTTCCCAGGACTTGATTTTATAGGTGAATTGTTTCGAATTGCCGATCGCCTCCAGCATGCCGTTGATGACAGACAGGGCGGACGTTAGGTTGCCATCGCATGCCAAATGGCAAGACAACCCGCCGGAAGAGGAGTTAGCCAAAAGTAGGGCCAGCCCGCCTTTTTCGGCAAATTCTGGTCCTGTAGTTTCCGGAGCGGCTGTATTCACAACCCTTAAGGCATTGGGAAAGCTCGGGAATGTACCTTCCGCGACTGTTCCTTTAGCCGGGCTGCAAAGCACCACGAGTGTCACCAATCCGACTGACAAAATCCGGCAACAAAAATTCATGTTGGTAAAATACGGAATTAAAAGAATCAGCCAACCCGCTATTCTCCCCGATATTCCCCGTATCAATCTTTCCTTTTCATTTTCTCCGTTTCATTTTTCCCGTTTCATTTTTTCCGGTTCAACGGGAAACTTCCCGACCTTAGCGTGGATATGCCGTGACGGTGTACAGGATGCCAGAACCAACTTCTATTTCAGAATACGAGCGATATCGGGATGCTATAAAAGGCCGTGCGACACCCCTGGCCTGGCTTGATCTGGACTGTTTTCTACAGAATGCAAAGTCCCTGCTGGAGCGGTCAGGAAATCTCCCGGTCCGGCTGGCTACAAAATCCATCCGGTGTACCAGTGCCCTGCGATATGCGCTGGATCTGGATCCGCGCTTTCAGGGGCTGCTTTGTTACCACGCCGCAGAAGCAGTCTGGCTGAGCAATCATGGTTTCAGCGACCTGGTGGTAGCGTATCCAACCCTCTGCTATCCGGATCTGCTGGCCGTTTCGCGCAGGGTTGCCAAAGGGTATAGCATTGGCCTCATGACCGATCACCCCGATCAGCTTGCAGTGGCAGACAAAGCGGCATCCGAGACCGGTACTGTCCAGCCCGTCTGGCTGGATCTGGACTGTTCCACAGCATTTCCAGGCCTCTGGTTTGGGGTTTACCGGTCTCCTGTCAGGGATATGGCCAGTCTTGATCGCTACCTTGACGCGCTTGAAAATTTTCCAAACCTGAAGTTCGAAGGGCTGATGGGCTACGAGGCGCAGATAGCCGGGGTCGCCGATGACGTTCCTGGTCGAAGGGTTTTCAACAGGGTCATCCGGACGCTGAAACAACGATCTTTACAACAAATCGCAGACCGCCGCGGCGCTGCAGTTGCGCGGCTCCGGCAACGTGGATTCCCGCCGTTAAAAGTCAATGGTGGGGGAACCGGCAGTCTGGAAAGCACGCAAAAGGAACCCTGGGTGACCGAAGTTGCCGCCGGTTCCGGTTTGTTCGGCCCGACCCTTTTTGACGGGTACCGGCAGTTTAAACCCCTTCAGGCAGTAGGGTTTGCCTTAGAAGTTAACCGCATTGCCGGGCCGGACACCGTAACCTGTCTCGGGGGAGGGTATATCGCTTCGGGCACCGCCGGCCCGGAGGCGGAAGCCTCGCCGCGCGGCCTGATGTACCCGCCGCTGCCGGCGAGCGACAAGGC
>JANNSM010000462.1:0-1768 GCA_031402635.1 Bacteroidota bacterium
GTTGCGGAGGTACTGCACCGCCATCGGGGAGGTGTTAATTCCCCCGGTAGCCGGATTGGGCGTGTATTCAATGAAGACGCCGTGGATGAACCCGTAGGCCACCTGGCGTCGGGTATCAAAATTATCCCAGAGCTCCTGAGCCTGCAGAGCCGCTCCGGACAAAAGGACTAAACCGAGAATAAGTGAGGAGATTTTTTTCATGGCAGCAGGACTTGAGTTTAGTCGGAGGAGGAGTTCGAAATCCCCGGACTGATTTTGCTGAAATAAGAATCGTGGGAGGATGATTAGGAGTTGGAATAGGGCAAACTGACGTGTAAAGGAAAGAAATATTAGCAGCAGGCTTTAGCGCGTGGCGGGAGGAGGTTTTTACCCCCCTCCCGGCCACACGTCAAAACCGCAATAAACACAAACAAGGATATCAACCGAATGCTAATTGTTGTTAACGGCTAACTTCAAAAGATTTGGTCAGCACGTTGCCATCAGCCGTGATTTCAACCAGGTACATGCCGTTCTCCAGTCCGTTAAGGTTTAACGAATAGGCATTGGCGCCGGCATTCCAGGCAGCAACTTGCGAGATCACCACGCGACCCATCAGGTCATAGACCATCACGGTTCCATCGCTGGTATTTTGTGCACTGAACTGCAACTGCAGGTTGTCCGAGGCCGGGTTGGGGAATACGGTAAGGCTCAGGTCAGCCATGTTGGCTTCGCGGGCAACCGGCACGGAGAACGTGTCACCGTAAATTGAATAGGGAGAAACAGCAAGCGGAGTGACACTGCATGCGCAGCGTACACGCCAGGTCCAGGTAGTACCGGCACCGGCCAGGGTGTAGGGTACGTTGGTGGTGTTAATCGGGGCGCCCAGAACATTCACGCTCGGCTGTGGACCGGTTGGCAGACGCTTTCCCTGCACCTGACAGGCAACTGCACCGGACTGGGGAGTCCAGTCAAGTCGTACGCGGTTGGAAAGATTGGTGTGGCTTTGTCCGGTCGGGGCACTGGCTGTGCTGCACAAGGGCTCGGAACGCCAATCGTCAAAGTACACGATATCCCCACTGAAAACGCCTGGCTTGTAGAGGATCACGAAGGCAGTGGCGGAAGTGCTGCCGGCGCCGGCAGACAGATCAAAGGTCAGTTCTTCCCAGGTATTGGTCGTGGTCGTGGACTGGGTGTTTTCGACCACAATGTTTCCGGCACCGTCCTGGATGGACATGATAATGCTCGAAGGACCATTGGAATCGTAAACCTTCATCTTCATGAGCGGATTGGCGGTAAGATCAAGCGAACCGCCTTCAAACGTTCCGTAAATCACATCGAAGTCAATACCGGCGTTGCGGATATAGCGAAGGGCGTTAGCCGAAGGGTTGCCAACCACCGAAGGGTTGGGCTGGCGCTTCAGGTCGCCGTGTTTGAAGACCATGCCGAAGTTGTGCTGGCATTCAAAATCGCCGTGAACTAAAAGATCCTCGGACACGCCGTCACAGGGACCAGCTACTAATTCTGGTCCGTTCAGGTTGTCCAGGTAGTAGTTGTCACCCGTAAACGTGTTGGGGTTGAAGAGCAGCACCATGCGCTCTACCGCGGTGTTGGCAACAGAAGGATCGGGCTGGTAATTCAGGGTGAACGTCAGGGTTTCCCAGGCATTGGCCACGGTGGTTACCGCCGTATAATTGGAATGCCGACCCACCGGGAAGTTGCAACAGGTAGCGGTGTTTACATCTTCAAGGGTGATTTCTAAGGGAATACCGGCAGCGGGGCTATAAACCTG
>JANNSM010000463.1:0-6280 GCA_031402635.1 Bacteroidota bacterium
GCGCTGATTTCGCTGCTGATGCTCGCCCTTACTGCCGCGGCCTGGGTGCGCGAAGCGGAAAAGGATCCGGTCGCGGAAGTCGTGGAGGCGCCCGCTCGAACTGCGCGACCTCTTCGCACCGCCCAGCCTGTCCAGCCATCCGCCGGGCGTGTGGCACTGGAGAAATTGCAGGGACACGGCCTCGATGCGAACAATGCGGACCCCTTCGCGGCACGCTCCTGGCGCAAACCCGTCGCGAGACCTGCTCCGGGGCTGGAGATAGTGGCTCCGCCGCCAGCCAAAATGAAACATTGGCAAAAAACCATTGAGCGTCCGGACGGAAGATCAGAATGCCCGGGGGCTCAACCGCTTCGGGAAATCGAAGGATGTTCCGGTAAACCTGGCTGCCGCCATACTGACCCAAAATGGCGAAATGTGGCCGGGACGAGCGATAAACCAGGTCGGCAATAGAAACGGAAACCCCAGTGATGATTCCGGCTTCAACGCCAAGCGTAATCGTTGAAACAAAAGTAGCCAGTAACATGAAAAGATCCCGGCGATCGTTTTTAACCAGATAGCGGACTTCGGCAAAATCCAACAAGTTGTAAACGGCAACCAGAATGATGGAGGCAAGTACTGCCTGTGGCAATTCGTGAAATAGTGGAGTCAGGAACAGCAAGGTCAGGCCAACCAACAACGCACTAATGACTCCGGCCAGACCGGACCTGGCTCCTGCCTGATCGTTGACCGCCGTGCGCGAAAAGCCGCCGGTAACCGGGTGAGCCTGAAAAAATGCTCCGGCCAGATTGGCCAGACCAAGCGCCACCAATTCACCATTAGCCTGCACGTCCTCATCGCGGTGTTTGCGCTGGATAGCACGCGCCACTGCATAGGATTCCATGAACGAAATCAGGGCAATCGTCAAGGCAATTGGCGCCAGATTCATGACAGCCTCTCTGGAACCTGTAGGCAATTTCCATTCCGGCAACCCTGAAGGAACCTGGCCGATCACCCGCACCCCCTGCTGGTCTAAATTCAGAAAGTGAACTGCCGCGATACCAGCCACCACAGCGAGTAACGGTCCGGGAATGCGTTTGTCCAATTTTCTTCCCCCCAAAATCAAGGCAATCCCTGCCAAACCGAGCAGCATGGTGGGGAAATGAATTTCCCGGATATGCGAAACGAAAAAACCGATCAATTCGGGAAGTTGCTGTGTGGAGGGAAGAGGAATGCCCACGAGGTGTTTGAGCTGGCTGAATCCAATGATCAGCGCCGCTCCGGAGGTAAAACCGCTGATGACCGGATGCGACAGGAAATTGACCAGAAACCCCAGTCGCAACAATCCCATAGCCGCCTGAATAATACCCACCAACAGCGATAAAAGAATGGTCATTCCAATAAATTCCGGTGTATCCGGTTTGGCGTAAGCACCAACACCTGTGCTGATCAGCAAGGCAATCAGCGCTACCGGGCCAATCGCCAGTTGTCGGGAGGTGCCCATCAGGGCATAGACCAAAATGGGGATGGTAGATGCATACAACCCATAAATTGGTGGAAGCCCGGCAATCATGGCATAAGCCATTCCCTGGGGAACCAGCATCACCCCCACCGTCAGGCCGGCAAACAAGTCACCCCGGAGCCACTCCCTCCGGTAATGGTCCATCCATCGCAAACCGGGAATCCAGTGTTCAAACCTGTTGGATCTTTTGAGCATATCGGCGCAAAATAAGCGATCGGTTTGGCAAAGAAGCGCGACCTGTGCACTCCGGATTGTTCAGTACTTATCCCTTGCCTCTGAGCATCCTGTTCCAGTAGAACCAGGGAAGAAAATAACGCTTCAGCCAGTACATACTCAGCCGTTGCTTGCTCTGGTCAAACGGGAACGTCGGCGTGGGCTTGTTTTCGTAGTTAAATTCGGCCAGGATCAACTTGCCGTACCCCGTGACGATCGGGCAGGAAGCATAACCGGTATAGGTCAGGGTTTTGCCCTTTCCCCGGATAGCGCTGAGGAGGTTTGCCACCAAAACGGGTGCCTGCTTGCGAATAGCCGCACCGGTCTTGGCGTTCGGTGAATTGGTTGCATCACCCAATCCGAAAACATTGGCAAACTGAGAGGACTGAAGCGAGTTTTTATCCACCGCCATATAACCGTTCGGCCCTGCCAGCGGGCTGCTCTTGATAAAATCGGGAGCACTCATCGGCGGCGTAACATGGATCATGTCAAATTTCATCCGCTTTTCGCCCACCGGTTTTCCATCTTCAAGCAACTCATAAACAGCTTCTTTGCGCGGTCCGTCAATGGCTATGAGATTGTGCCGCCAGTCCACCTTGATGCCGTAGTTGCGGATGACGCCTTCCAGAGAAGACTTAAACGGCTCAATGCCGAAGATGACTCCGCCGGCAGTCGTGTACCGGATTTCGGTTTTTGATAGCAGTCCGTGCTTGCGAAGGTAATCGGCCGTGAGGTACATTATCTTCTGGGGAGCTCCGCCACATTTGATCACCGTGTTGGGATTGGTGAACTGGGCCGTGCCTCCCTTAAAATTCTTCAATACCTCCCAGGTATAAGCACACTGATGATAGTCGAAATTGCTGCATACTCCGTTCTTGCCTAGCGCTTCGGTGAGTCCTGAAATTTTATCCCAGTCAATCTGGATGCCCGGGCACATAACCAGGTATTGATATGCCACCGTTTCGCCATTGGCCAGGGTGAGGCTGTTGTTCGCGGGATCCAGGCTGGTTACTTTTTCTTTAATCCAAAGTACATCGTCAGGAATGTATTGCCCTTCGGGTCTCCTTGTAGCTTCCTGGCGAAAAACTCCCGCTCCCACCAGCGTCCAGGCCGGCTGGTAGTAATGTGCTTCTGAGGGTTCAATCAGGGCAATTTCCAAACCCGGCTGCTTTCTCTTTAACTGGGCAGCCACGGTAATTCCTGCCGTTCCGCCACCGACGATAACCACTTGATGCGCTTTCATAATCATCCTTTTATGGGACGATGAAAATTGCGCACTATTTACCCAGACGGTTCCTGATCTTAATTGCCGTCACCCCTGATTCTCGTCAATTTTCTGAGCAGTCTTAGGCAGCGGCTTAATGCGGCAACCTCGGTTTGGCGATGCCATAGGCCAGCGTTCCCAGAAGCGCGCCAGCTATGACGACTAAAATGATGGTAAAGCCGTTGCCCAGCAGGATATACATGGGGCCGGGACAGGCTCCGACCAAAGCCCAGCCAAGTCCGAAGATGGTGCCTCCCAGCAGGTACTTGATGTAGGTTTTCGGATAGCTGAAGGTCTGCAATTCAGTGCCCCCATAGGCTTTTATCTGCCGGCTTTTGGCCAGTTGAAGTGCAAGTGCTCCGAGGATCACTGCAGACCCAATGACCCCATACATATGGAAAGACTGGAATCGGAACATTTCCTGAATCCTGAACCACGAAATGATCTCCGCCTTGGTCAATGTGATGCCAAACACGATACCGACCAGAACTATAATAATATTGCGCAACATGGTATTTGGATGTTCAGAAGATGAGAGGGAAAATAACATGAGTCATCAACAGGCCGCCAATAAAGAATCCGATCACCGCCAGCAGACTGGGCCATTGCAGATTGCTGAGTCCGGAGATGGCGTGACCGGACGTGCAGCCATCCGCATAGCGGGAACCGAAACCCACCAAAAATCCACCGCCTAAAAGCGTAAACAATCCCAGCGGTGTAGCCAGTGCATGCCAGGAGAACAAGCGTTCAGGCAGATAGGTACTGCCCGCATCCGGAATGCCGAGTTGCGCCAGATCGCTGACCGTTTTGGGGTTCAGGGCTATGGGCTGGTCGTTGGCCAGAAATGCAACCGCGATGGCCCCGCCGATCACAGTTCCCAGCAAAAACAGGAAATTCCAGGTTTCCTTTTTCCAGTTGAACCGAAAAAAATCTGCGATCTGCCCGGCGCCGGCCATTGCGCAGGCAGTCCTGAACGTAGAAGAAACACCGAAGCGCCGGCCAATCAACAACAGCGACATCATGCAAGCCGCGATCAGCGGTCCTGCAACATACCAGGGCCAGGGCTTACTGAGCCATTCTACAAAACTCATGGTAAAGTATTATTTATTATTTTTTATAAAAAGCAGCATCAACAGGCCGCAGCGGACGGGAAAGCCACAAAGGCCGTCGCAATCCTCCCGGACCGGGTGCTGGCCGGGTCATGGAGAGCCATTCCCGGTAAATCTGCATTGATTTTTCTGTGTCGGCAAAAACATCGCCGCACTCATCGCCCGGAAGTGCCTTTTCAAGCCGCACCCGCTGATGCCAGCAATGCATTCCGCTGACCGGATCAGGATGAACAGGAAAAGTTATGTTTTGATGGACCCCGCCATCAGACCAAAAAATCCGGGACGAATCGGGATCGTCGCTTTTAAACGGGTGGATCCCCTGAAGTGTTCTCATGCGCCAGCCACTGCCGCTCTTTTCTATAGAAACAGTATTTACGGCCCATCGGTTCCCGAGACCATCCTGAGGCCGGCGCCAGCGCCCGATATGGTGAGAACAAGCCACCACGCCGGGCTTCATACTCTGGGTGACCCAGACCTTGTCAACAAAATATCCGATGTCCGTGTTTACCCTGACGGCATCACCGGTTTGGAGACCCAGACGGACGGCATCTTCCGGGTGCATCCACAACGGGTTGCGGTTGCTGATCTCTGCCAGCCATTTGGCATTTCCCGAACGGGAGTGGATCAGGGTAGGCAGCCTGAATGTTGGCACCAGCGGATACTCATTCCGGTCGTGATCCAGCCGTTCCGGATGAATATGGCTCCGGATGTAAACCGGAATAGCGTACTCCGGCCATTTCCAATCCACCATGGTGGGCGAAAAAAACTCCTGTTTGCGCGACGGTGTCGGCCAGCCGATTACCGCTTTTCCATTGACCACAATACCCGCCGGCTCGCCGTTCCGGGTGATCAGGCCGCTATCCAGGTCGGTAATTGTTCCTTGCAGTTGCTCGGGCAAAAGGGCCTTTTCGTGCTTGTTGAATCCGAACTTCTCGACCTCAAACGCACCGTAATGCCGCATATAATCCAGCGGGGTCATCCCTTCTGCTGCCGCCGCTTCGGGTAAGCCTTTGGTGTGTTCAAAAATGTAGCGGTAATATTCGTCCACCCGGATTTTTTGATCGCCGGGCCGGTAGGGTGAAATGAAATGCCTGCGCACACCCAGGCTTCCATCGGGGTCCATTCGCCAACTCAGTTCAATCCAGAATTCATCTTCTTCCCAGACCTCTCCCGGATTGGTTTCATAGGTAAACTCCACCTCCCGGCCAGCTCTTCGGGCCGCTTCGCGCAACACCGGCTGCCGGAAAGCAATCCATGTTCCGGCATGGGTAGCATAAGAATTGATGTCGTGACGCTCGGAGGCCAACCCCATCGGCAGCACGTAATCGGCAAAATAGGCAGTTTCATTCCAAGTGGGTGTCAGCGCAACATGGCAGCCGATTTTCTCTTCATCCTGTAACATTTCCATCCACATGAAGCCATCCGGATAGGTCCAAACAGGGTTGAAAACCCGGGTAAAGTAAACCTCCAGCCGCCCCCTTCCCTCGCGGAGAAAATGCGGCAGCAGGAAGCTCATCTCATAATGCGCCAGTGGGTAGTCATCCGGAAAATGCAATTCGTTCCAGAATTTGCCTGCCGGCGGATTGTCAAAGAAATGAGGCTTGAATTTGTTCCAGCTATCGGGCGATGTACCGCCCTCCGTTCCCACCGAGCCGGTCAAGACATTGAGGAAATGCAGGCACCTGGCCACGGACCAGCCTCCCAGATTGCCCGATGAAGCGCTGCGCCAGGTGTGGGTGGCAAAGCGCGATCCTGCCTGACCGATGAGCCGGGCAACTTCCAAAATCCGGTTTTTATCCACCCCGGATTCTTTTTCAGCAAATTCCGGCGTGTAGTCCGCGTAAACGGTCAGCAAGGTCTCGATAAAACGCTCAAAGTTTGGCGGCTCATCCGGAGAAACATAACGCAGGTAATCCTGCCAGTTGACCCAATGCTCAACGAACGTCCGGTTGTACAACCCTTCGGCCAGGATAATTCGCGCCATCGCCAGCAAGACAGCCGCTTCGGAGCCCGGATAAGTGGGCATCCAGATATCGCCCATGGAGGCCGTGTTAGACAGACGCGGGTCCATCACCACCAGTTTGGCGCCAGCCATCATGCCCTCGATGATGCGCTGGGCATGGGGATTGAAAAAGTGCCCGCTCTCCAAATGCGCAGAGATCAACAGGATTACCCGGGCCTTGGCATGATCGGGCG
>JANNSM010000464.1:0-18903 GCA_031402635.1 Bacteroidota bacterium
TTGCTTTATTGGCAGCGGGCTTAGCAGCAGCTTTTTTGGCAGCTGGCTTTGCGGTTGCCTTCTTGGCAGCAGGCTTGGCAGCAGTTGCTTTTTTAGCGGCGGGCTTTGCAGTTGCCTTCTTAGCGGCGGGCTTTGCAGTTGCCTTTTTAGCGGCAGGCTTTGCGGCGGCTTTCTTAGCGGCTGGTTTTACAGCAGCTTTCTTCACCGCAGGCTTCTTGGCAGCGTCGCTTTTGACTGCAGCTTTGGTTGCCTTCTTCTTGGCCGGAGCGGCCTTCTTTGCAGTGGGTTTAGCGGAAACCGTTTTGCTAACGGACGCTTTTTTCACAGCAAAGTTTTTAGAAGAGACCTTCTTGGCGGCCGTTGTCTTCTTCGCAGCGGGTTTGGCGGTAGCCTTCTTCGCAGCAGGCTTGGCCGCCGTGGTTTTTTTCGCAGCGGGTTTAGCTGTTGCCTTCTTTGCAGCGGGTTTGGCCGTAGCCTTCTTCGCAGCAGGTTTGGCAGCAGGCTTAGCCGCTGCAGTTTTGGCCGCAGGCTTTTTAGCCGTTGCGGGTTTTGCCGGTTTTGCCTTGGCCGAGCTGGCGGCCTTGGTTCCCGACGGTTTGGCCGAAGCCTTTGAAGTCGTCTTTTGGGTAGCCATTTTTCTACAGTTTGAGAACGAACACCCGGACCGGGATGTCGCTAATGGTCAGCAGATTCACTTGGTGGTTTTCTACAGCGTCTACAAGCGAGATTTCCTCGGCGAGAATTTCGGAACAAATATAATCCTTGTACTGCATTATGGAATCCGAGATATCCCCACTTCGTTCGAGTTGTACACGTATGCGGTCAGTTACTTCGAGGTTCATATCCTTTCGCAACCGTTGCATCCTGTTGATGAATTCTCTTGCATCGCCTTCGGCGCGCAGTTGATCCGACAAGGTGATGTCGAGCGCCACGGTCAATCCACCCTCACTGGCAACCTGCCATCCGGGCATATCTTCTGTGGTGATTTCAACATCGTTTTTCTCAAGGGTGGCCGGACCATCTTCAAGCATGAGCTCAAGCTGTCCGGCATTTTCCAACTGTCGAATGTCTTCTTGGGTCATGGTTGCAACCGCCTGCGCTACTGCCTTCATTCGCTTGCCCATTCGTGGACCGAGTGCTTTGAAGTCTGGTTTAATTCGCTTGGTGAATGCACCTTCTTCGCTGTCGCGAACGAACGTCATTTCCTTCACATTGACTTCGGACAACACCAGATCGCTAACCGCCTCGAACTGCTTTTGCATGCCGTCATCCAACACGGGTACGAGAATTCTTCGTAAGGGTTGCCTTACACGGATATTTTCTTGCTTCCGAAGTGATAAAACTAACGAAGAAAGATCCTGCGCCATCTGCATCCGTTCTTCCAAAGGTTGATTTATGGCTGATAAATTCCAGGACGGAAAATAATCAAGGTGTACCGAATAATCATCATCAAGTTTTTCACCTTGTCTTATTGAACGGTAGAGGTAGTCCGCATAAAACGGCGCGATGGGCGCCATGAGTTTGGACACCGTCAACAGACATTCCCGCAGCGTTTGATACGCGGCAGTTTTGTCTTCGCTGAGTTCACCTTTCCAGAAGCGGCGCCGGCAAAGGCGAACGTACCAGTTGCTCAGGTGATCGGTAACAAACGTCTGAATCAGCCGGCCGGCGCGGGTGGGTTCGTATTCAGCATACAGGGAATCAACATCGCGGATGAGGCTGTTGAGCAGCGAGATGATCCAGCGGTCTATCTCCGGTCTGGCGTGTAGCGGCACCGGTGCTTCGTCAGCGTGGTATCGGTCAACATTGGCGTAGAGCGCGAAGAATGAATAGGTATTGTGCAGCGTACCGAAAAATTTCCGGCGCAGTTTATCAATTCCCTCGGCGTCAAAACGCAGGTTGTCCCAAGGCTGCGAATTGGTGATCATGTACCAGCGCGTGGCATCAGCGCCGAATTCGTCAATGGTTTCGAAGGGGTCAACCGCGTTGCCCAAACGCTTGGACATTTTGTTGCCGTCTTTGTCCAGTACCAGTCCGTTGGAAACCACATTGCGGTAAGCGACACTGTCGCTGATAATGGTGGAAATGGCGTGCAACGTGAAAAACCAGCCCCGGGTTTGGTCCACACCTTCCGCAATAAAATCGGCCGGGAAGCTGGTGGCGAACCGCTCTTGATTTTCGACCGGGTAATGCCATTGCGCGTAAGGCATGGCGCCGGAGTCAAACCAAACGTCAATGAGGTCTTCCTCCCGCTGCATCGGTTTGCCGGATGGCGACACCAGAATGATCCGGTCAACAAACGGGCGGTGCGGATCAAAATCTTCGGGAAGCGGAGCTTTCATCAACCCCGCTTTCACCGAGCGGAGAACGGCTTCGCGCAATTCAGCCATTGACCCGATGCAGACTTCTTCTGCGGCATCTTCCGTTCGCCAGATCGGCAGCGGTGTTCCCCAGAAACGCGAGCGCGAAAGATTCCAGTCAACCAGATTTTCCAGCCACTGGCCGAAACGCCCTTCGCCCGTTGATGCCGGTTTCCAGTTGATGGTGCGGTTCAGTTCAATCATGCGTTCCTTGACGGCCGTGGTGCGGATGAACCAGGAATCGAGCGGATAATAAATGATCGGTTTGTCGGTGCGCCAGCAATGCGGGTAACTGTGTTCGTACTTCTCGATGCGAAAAGCGCGGTTTTCCTGTTTCAGTTTTACGGCTATGTCCACGTCAACGGACACATAGGCCGGATCATCTGTATAATTTTTTACGAAGCGGCCTGAAAATTCGCCGACGTTGTCCGTAAATCTCCCGCGACGGTCAACGAGCGTCAGCGAACCGAGACCTTGTTGCTGAGCCGTGCGCATATCATCGGAGCCAAAACTCGGTGCAATGTGTACGATGCCGGTGCCGTCCTGCGTAGAAACGAAATCGGCGCAAACTACCAGAAAGGCATCGCCATTGTCCGGCTGAACGTAGGGCAACAATTGCTCATAGCGCGTGCCGGCCAGCTCGCGGCCAAACTTGTGGTCCTCAACTGACCAGGCTGTTCCTTCTTCTTCCGGTTTGAAATACCGCGAGCGAAGTTCGGCGGCAATCCAAACACTCACCGGGATTTGCGTGTAGGGGTTTAGCGTGCTGATCAACTCGTAGGCGATGTCAGCGCCAACGGCCAGCGCCGTGTTCGACGGCAGCGTCCAGGGCGTGGTGGTCCAGGCCAGAAAAAACTCGTTCTCTTTTCCCGCAATCTTAAACTGCGCGGTGACACTTGTGTCCTTAACCTGCCGGTAGGTTCCGGGTTGGTTCAGTTCATGCGTAGAAAGGCCGGTTCCCGCCGCCGGCGAAAACGGTTGGATGGTGTACCCTTTGTAAAGCAGCCCCCGGTCGTACATCGTGCGCAACAAATGCCAGAGGCTGTCAATGTATTCGGGTTCGAAGGTGATGTAGGGGTTTTCCAAATCAACCCAGTAGCCGATGCGCCGGGTCAATTCGTCCCAGGTGTCTTTGTAGCGCAGCACTTCCTTTCGGCAGGCTGCGTTGTATTCCTCAACGCTGATCTTGTTACCGATATCTTCTTTGGTGATGCCCAGGGTTTTTTCGACCGCCATCTCGATCGGCAGGCCATGCGTGTCCCAGCCCGCTTTCCTTTCTACGCGTTTTCCTTTCTGCGTCTGGTAACGACAAAATAGATCCTTGATTGCGCGTGACATCACATGGTGGATGCCCGGTTTTCCGTTGGCCGAAGGAGGTCCTTCGTAAAAAACAAACGGCTGCGCATCTTTTCGCTGCGAAAGGCTGCGACGAAAAACATCGGCGCGCTCCCAGAAGCTGCCAATCTCGCGGTCAATGCTGACCAGGTCCAATGGACCGGGTTCAGGATAGCGAAGGGAAGTAATCGGTGTTGATTCGGGCACGGGTCAGAAAGTGGAATTCAAACAGGAACGGACTCCGGCAAAACGGTGAAATTTTCCAGTACGATACCGGCGGAGCGCTGCGTTATCATGATGAGCGGACGGAACAAAACCCTCGGGAGCAAAAACAAAATCCGATGCAAAGTAAAAGCAACCGGGGCGTTCCTGCACATCAGCGCATTCGCTTTAAACACAACGCTCGTCATTCGGGGGAAATCCGGCAACTTTGCGTTCTACCGTTTATGGTTCAGACTACCCGATTTTTTCGCCAGACGCTCCTGCTCTCCGCTCTCTTGTTGCTGACTGCAGCGGGAAAGGTTGCCGCGCAGATTCCCTCCATCGGAAACTGGCGTGTACAAATTCCTTACAGCAACCCCATCGCTGTGCAGGACGCCGGCGACGAAGTGTTTGCGGGCAATGCGCTTTCCGTTTACCGTTACCGCAAGTCGGACGGCAATATCAGTCGGCTGAGCAAAGTCAATCTGCTGAGCGATATCGGTTTGAACAACCTTCACTACCATGAAAGCCGCGACGCCCTGATTATTGCTTACAGCAACAGCAACGTGGACGTGCTGCGCGGCGAGCGGATTTTTAATTTTCCTTTCATTCAAAACCAAAACATCGTTGGCGACAAGAACATTTACGGTGTAGGTTTCTTGGGTGATTCCGCTTACCTGGCCTGCGGATTTGGTATTGTCGTGCTCGACCTGGAAATGGAGCAAAGCCCGGCTTCGTATTTTTTCACCGACGCCGGTGGCACACCCATTCGCGTTAACGATGTTGAAGCCTCCGGCGAATTCCTTTACGCGGCAACCCCGGATGGAATTTACCAGGCCAACCTTTCCGACGGGCTGCTCGAGGATTTTTCGCGGTGGATCCTGTTGGGCACCGGCAGCGGGTTGCCCGCCGGCGAGATTGACGAGCTGTTCACGTTTGACGGAGCTGTCAACGTGCGGGTTGACCAACAACTCTACGCATTTGACGGCAGCGGTTGGTTGCCCTGGTATGATGCCGGCGAATGGTCCATTCGCGCTACCAGCCTTTCTGCCGATCAGCTTTTGCTCACCGAATATTTTGGCTCCGGTACAGAACCCGATTCATCCCGCATCAGCGTATTGGGTCCTGAAGGCCTGGTGCAGGAAATTCAGGGCGAATTTCTTTCGACCCCCATGCAGGCGGAGCGTGATGCCTCCGGCGATTTCTGGATCGCTGACCTGATCCGCGGGCTGCTGCACTACCGCAGCGAATCAGAAATCACATCAATCAATCCGGACGGTCCGCTGACGGCCCTGTCGTTTGCGATGGCCTCCGGAAACGGCAAAGTTGTTGTCGCGCCAGGTTCGGTCAACGGCTCCTGGAACAAGCTCTTCAACCGCGATGGCTTTTTCGTCTTCACGGAATTTGGGTGGAACAACGTAAACCGCTTTAACCAGCCGGCCATGGATTCTGTAACCGATGTTCTGGCGGCAACCGTTGACCTGAGCAGCGGAACTACCTGGCTGGGTTCTTTCGGTGACGGATTGCTGGAGTACACCGTTGACGGAACCCTGACCATCTACAAACAGAACTCGGCGTTGCAGGGTGCCACCGGAGATTTTTCCAACTACCGTGTGGCGGGAGTGGGCCTCGATCCGGTCACCGGCCATTTGTGGATCGCCAACAACGGAGCCGCAAGATCGGTGGTGGTGAGAACGCGCGGCGGGGAATGGTATAACTTCCCATCGGGCCTGCCCGCTTCCGCCGGCGATGCGCTTGTGCAATGTGTGGTGGACGACTTCGGGCAGGTTTGGTACGTGGTGACCCGCAGCGGCGGCATTCTGGTTTACGACCCGGGACAAGACGTGGCATCAGCTACCGATGACCGCAAAAAAAACCTGGGCCTTGGGGCGGGAAACGGAAACCTCCCTACCACCCAGGTCCTCTGCCTGGTCAAAGACCTGGACGGAGAAATCTGGGTGGGCACTGAAGAGGGCGTTGCTGTTTTTTACAATCCGGGTGCGGTGCTGGAGCCCGGCACAGCGGGCGATGCCGCGCAGATTATCGTGGAGCTCGACGGGTTCCCCGCCATTTTGCTTGAAGATGAGTTTGTCCGGGTCATAGCCGTTGACGGCGCAAACCGCAAATGGATAGGAACAGACAACGGCGTGTTCCTGCTCGCTGAGGATGGCCTTGAACAACTGGTGCATTTCACCGAAGAAAACAGCCCGCTGCTGGACAACCGCGTTTTATCCATCGTGGTCAATGGAGAGACCGGCGAGGTTTTCTTTGGTACCGAAAAAGGTATTATTTCTTACCGCGGCGAAGCCACTGAAGGCGGCCTTACCCATTCCAATGTGGAGGTATTTCCCAATCCGGTTCGGGAAGATTACGATGGCCCGATAGCGATCCGTGGTTTGGTGAATGACGCGGACGTGAAAATCACGGATGTTGCCGGGCGAATGGTTTACGAAACCACGGCCCTGGGCGGTCAGGCTATCTGGGACGGCCGGTGCGTGGACAACGGTGAGCGCGCTTCAACCGGCGTTTACCTGGTCTTCAGTGCGGATCCCCTTGGGCAGGAAAAGTTTGTCACACGGTTTTTATTGATCCGGGGAAATCGCTGACCGCCCGTGGCGGCAGTGTAATTTGTGCCGTCGGTGTTGCTCGCACTAACAAAAATCGCTGACCGCCCGTGGCGGCAGTGTAATTTGTGCCGTCGGTGTTGCTCGCACTACCCCAAAAGCGCCACACCCTTTCGAAATAATTTATGAAACCCGGCGTATGAGCGCTCACAATCTGCTGAACGGCACCCGTGTTTACCTTTCCGGCCCGATGGACTTTGTGGCATCGCGCGAAGAGGAAAAAGCCTTTGGCTGGCGGAACCGGATCACGCGCTACCTCCGCGCCCGCGGAGCAACCGTTTTTGACCCCTGGAACAAGCCGGAGATCCGCGGACTGGAGGGCTACGGTCGCGAAGATGAGCACAGCCGCGCCGCCCGCGAAGGCTGGACCTACCGCGATGACCGCGAAGGAGCGCTCGCCCGCGGGCATTGCGCGGAGTGGTTTTGGCCCATGATGCATATTGACCTGAGGATGGTGGATGTAGCCGATTTTGTCATCGCCTATGTGCCGACCAATATATATAGTGTGGGAACACCCCATGAGATCATCGTTGCCCGGCAGCAGCACAAACCCGTGCTGATGGTCTGCCCGCCCGTGCATTATCCGGCGCTGAAGCGTCTGCGAAACGCCCTCACTGGCAATCCGGAAGGGCTGGCCGCTCTGGAAGAGCTCGAAACGGCAGTGCCCATAAAACCCAATCCCGCCGGTACGCCCAGTTCATGGTACATGCCGCTGCTCAACACGGAGCATTTTTTTGACGGTTTCGGGTTTGGGCTGTCGCCTTTTGCCGGGGAGCTGGATTGGAATCCGCCCGAAGAGCGCGATGCCCACGAAGCAGGTCTGCGCTTTGATCGGCCATTGCTGCCATTTCTGGAGCGCATGGTAAATGGCGAAGCGCCCCTTCGCTGGGACCGCAAGCACCTGGATTATATAACCGATGACAATTGGTTGCTGTTGGATTTGGGCAAGCAGGCTTGACGATAAGCCGAATGAGGAGCTACGCTGGGGGCAAAAAGGCTTGACGATAAAGCAAATTCGCAGTCGCGGCGGGGTTAAATAGCGGTGCCTCCCGCGACGGGTTCGGAGTTTCTATTTTTATATATCGCGAAAAAAACGTACTTATATCTCACCTAAAACCAACACTCATGAATACCAAAATCATTATTTCTACCCTGGTAGGGGCAATTCTGTTGTTTGGCTGGCAGGGGCTAAGCTGGATGGTAATGCCCATTCACAAGCACTCCCTGAAGTACACTGACGGGCAAGACAGTATTCTTCAATCGCTGACGGCAAATCTTGACGAGGATGGCTTGTATTATGTGCCATACCTGGATCCGGATAAAGCCACTTCAGAAGACTGGGAGGCGTTTAGAAAAACTTTTGAGGGAAAACCGGTTGCCATGATTAACTACATCGGTTCATACCAAGACAATATGGGCAAGACCATGGCCATGGGATTCATTTTTTCCCTGATTGTTTCGCTGGTTGTTACCCTGGTCATTGCCAACTCAAAGGCCACCAGTTTTGCCGGACGGTGGTTGACCGCATTTGCATTTGGCATCGTTCTGCTGATGTTTAGCACGCTCATGATGATGAACTGGTGGTACTTTCCCATGCATTGGGTTCAGGGCGAAATCATTGACAACCTGGTCATGTTTGGTTTAGCCGGAATCTGGTATGCCTGGTATTTGGGTCGCAAACCATCTGCGGCCTGATTTAATAAATCCGGAAAGGCGCGGCTCAACAAGAGCTGCGCCTTTTTTTAATCAGTCCCTTTTTATCCAGCCTTATGAAAAGAGTAACCGGTATAGGGGGAATTTTCTTTCGCTGCCAAAACCCCGAAGCCACAAAAGCGTGGTATAAAAAACACCTTGGCATTGATGCGGGCGAATACGGTTTTTCGTTCCGGTGGCGGGATGGAGAAATCGGCGATCAGTCCGGATTTACGGCCTGGTCGCCATTCCCTCAGGACACCTCCTACTTTGGTTCCGGCCCACAAACCTGGATGATCAATTACAGGGTTCACGATTTGCCGGCCCTGCTTGACGCACTGCGCATCGAGGGCGTGGAGATAGCCGGAGCCATGGAAGAATTTGATTACGGCAAATTTGCCTGGATCAAAGACCTTGACGGCAACCTAATTGAACTCTGGCAACCTGAAGACCGGGTTTATGCAGCCATGACCGACCCTACAGCTTCATGATTTTCGGAAAGCTTGGTGTTCCAAAATCGCCCCAGGCGGCTCCTGAACCTTCGGGCTATCCTACTGTTTTGTCATGATGAACAGGCAAGTGTTGTTAATTGGAGGCAACTCCGGCATAGGAGCCGCGCTGACAGCGATCCTTCAGGAAAAGGGCTGGACCGTCATTTCCGCCCACCGTAGCGCCGACCCCGCGCTGAACGTCAACGATGAGCAACCTGAATTTCCCGCGATAGACGGGCCGCTTCACGGTTTGGTTTACCTGCCGGGTTCCATCAACCTCAAACCGTTCAGCTCGCTAAAACCCGCCGAGTTCAGGGCTGACTTTGAGGTCAACGTGGTGGGAGCAGTAAAAACCCTGCAACACTACCAGAAAGTCTTGCAGGCATCCGGCGATGCCTCCGTGGTGTTGTTCAGCACGGTTGCCGTGAGTACCGGAATGGCTTTTCACGCCTCGGTGGCCGCCGCAAAAGGCGCGGTAGAAGGCCTGGTCCGATCGCTGGCGGCGGAGTGGGCGCCAGCCGTGCGCGTCAACGGCGTAGCCCCTTCGCTCACGGATACGCCAATGGCCGTGCGGCTGCTCCGCAACGATACCCAACGTGAGGCCTCTGCAAAACGCCATCCTATGGCCCGGATTGGCAACCCCGCAGACGTTGCGTCGGCAGCGGCTTACCTGTTGTCGCCGGAAAGTAGCTGGGTGACCGGGCAAATCCTGCACGTTGACGGGGGAATGGGTGCACTCCGAGGCATGAACTGAGCATGGAACGCCGCATCTCCCGCACAGACCTTCTTGCTATGGAGCGGTTTTTCCGGGCCGCGCTGGTCAACAGCGCAGCCGGCTTCAAATCCGTTGCTCTTGTGGGAACCGCCAATGCGGCGGGTTTGACCAACCTGGCGGTTTTTAATTCCATCGTTCATGTGGGTTCAAACCCGCCGCTGATCGGTATGATTTTCAGGCCCCGGACAGAAAGCACGGGACACACCTACGGCAACATCCGGGAAAACAGGAGTTTTACGATCAACCTCCTTCACAGCGACATCGTGGATGCCGCACACCGGGCATCGGGAAAATTTGCGGCCGGTATATCGGAATTTGACGCCTGTGGCTTCACGCCGTTTTACAGCGATGGAGTCAGTGCCCCGTATGTCAGCGAAAGTCTGGTGCGAATAGGATTACATATGGAGGAAGAGCATCCGATTGTGGCCAACGGAACTATCTTTATGGTGGGCTCGGTGCAGGAAATTTTTGTGCCAGAGAACGCGCTGGGCGCTGACGGTTTTGTCAATCTTCCCGCAGCAGGAACCCTTGCCGGCAGTGGTCCCGATGGCTATGGACCTGCGGGACCATTTGTTCGCCTGCCCTATATCGGAAGCGATGCTATTAAAAACACCCCGAACAGGCATTCCGGTAACAGGTCGTAATCGCCAGGAGAACGTATCCGGATATTTTTGAGTCGTGCTGCCGCCCAAAGCACGAATACCCGGTAGCCAAAAAAGCCCGATAAGGCGCTCGATTCAGCGCACTTGCAACGGCAGGCTTTGCCAGTTGCCGCCGTCGTCGGATTGCCAGCTCAGCAGGTAGGCTCCGGCAGGCAGGCCAACCAGGGAGATCGTCTGACCGGGCTCGGTTTCACCGCGGCTCCACTCGCGGCCGCTGAGGTCGCTGATGCGGAAGCTGGTGCGGGCGCGGAGGCCCTGAAGTTGAACCGAGGTTTGTGCGGGGTTGGGTTGCAGGCGGCAGGTTGATGGCCCGGAACTGCGCACGGATTCCGGGAAGTAGTAAGCGGTTGCGGAGGGTTCGCTGCGTTCTGAGAAAGGACAAATCGTTTTCACATACCAGGAAAAGGACATGGAGTCAACTGTGCCCGGTGGAAGAAATACCCGGTTAAAAACAACCAGAATACTGTCATAGGTAGTGGCGGTATCGGTCAGCCAGAACAACATGTAAGCTTCTGCAAGGGGAACCGGATCCCATCCCAGCGTAATCGAATCAAACGACGTGACTATCGTTTGCAGATTTTGCGGGGATTGACAATCAAGTTGTGTAGAAAAGTGGTTAAGACGGGAATATCCCCCCTTGTTTCCGCTTTCGCAGATGGCGTGCACTGTCCATTCGTAAGTGCTGTTCTTCGTTAAAAAATTTAAGGGAATGACCACTGACGTATTGATAGCGCCGATCAGGCTCCATACGGAATCACCCTGAATCCTTATGGAAACTTCATATCCCTGGGCACAATCAACCGGTGACCAACTCAGCTCAAAGCCGGCCTGAAAGTCAATTTGCTGGCTTGTATTGCCCGGCGGAAAACACGCCCAACCGCCGCTCAGGGGTTCCACAACTTCGAGATACTGATTGGCTAACACATTGGTCAATACGGTCCTGGCACCGGATGGCCAGCGGACGGTTACGCTGTCTGCTTTTTTGTTAACTCCCAGCCCAAAATGGATCGTGGGATCATTCTGAACATAGCGGTGAATTCCGCCGTCGGCATAGCGGATCTGTCCTTTTCCCCCGGCATAAACCCTGACAACCGCGCCGATGCCATCCCGGTTACTTTGTGTTCCGCGGAGCTTTAAACCCAGCCAACGGTTTTGGTTGCCGTTGTTGTGAAACAACTCATAAGGGCCTTGTTTTTCCAGATCGCGACCATTGTCAACCAACAGGTCGAGAAAACCATCCCGATCGTAATCAGCCATGCTGACGGTACCGGCGGCTCCCCGTGATGTGCCGGCAGCTCCACCAGCATTTCGGGCTGGATGAAAAACACCCTGGCCATCGTTTTCCCAAAGTGTATTGGGCACATTTCGGCCCAAAATACCATTGGATTCATAGATGTCCAGGTCCATATCATTATCAAAATCACCGAGCGTGCCTGAATAAAATTCTCCGGGCTGATCGAGTCCTGAAGAAAGGGTCACGTTGGTGAACAGGTTGTTTTCATGAACCAATAATGCGTTGGGAAGCACCTCCGGCAAACTGTCAAAGTTGACCGTTCGGATAATATCCATTGGACCCGGGCTGAATACGGATAATGAGGTTCCGAAATCGCTAAGTGCTGCCACCCCGATGGTCCAGCTTTGCTCCAGGGTATCATACCCGATGATCACCCGTTGAGTGGAGCCGGGTCCCGAACTTTTGGTTCCGTGATTGATGGAGTCAGAAGCCCGCAAAAGTATTGTGGCTGCAGGCGCCGGGTGGTAGCCACTCGCGCCAATGAATATTTCGTTTAAGGATTCGGGGACTTCTGCAAAGGCAATCAGTATGGAATCGGAACGTGTTTTGAAACTAAAATAATCGAAACCGGCTGACGTGAACAGATTACAGCGAAGCCGGTGCTTGTAAGGCTGAATGAGGTCAGGAATAGATATGGAAAATGAACTGTCCATAGAAAGGACAAAGGTTTGTGGTGGAATTACAAACCCCGAATCCGGAAAAACACTGTCGCCAATAACAAACCGGAAAAAGGCCGGCTGGCAAGTGCCCAGCGAATCACAATACCTTACAATAAGCGAATCCCTTCCAATAAATCCGGGCATCGAGGCATAGTTCAGAATTCCCCCCGGTAAAATGGCTGTTGTGCCATGAAATGGCTGGATCAATACGGAAACGGTGGAAGGGTCTATTCTATCTAAATCCGAAAAACTCAGGAAACTTAACCGCACTGGATTTTCCACATAAGACTGATCAAGTCGGTTGCGGACAAAAAACAAATCCTGTTTCATGTCGCCGTTCAGATCGCCGGCAAGGACTTCATTGGTGAAGGGAACGGTCGTAGCGCCAATAATCTCAAAAGGCAAACAACCAACAGCACCCCAGGGCTGCGAGGATTGCGTAACAATCATCGGGTTAAGCTGATCGTCGCCATCCGGATCAATCAGCAGCCCTTGCGTTGAAGACAGCCCGGGTAGCCAACCGGATGAATCGGGGCCAACCAACGAAAAACAGGTTGGATCGCAGAAGGGGTTCTGCATCGCCAGGGTGGTAGGCAATTGCGTCGGCAGTAAAATCGCTCCGGCAGTCGTCAGGATATCCAAAAGTCCATCCCGGTTCTGATCCCAATACAAAGGAGTCCTTCCTCGACAAAAAGGGAAATCCGCTCCCAACTCCACGGCTCGCTCCGTAAATTGACCGGTTCCATCATTGACCAACAAGGAATTCCGGCTTACTCTGCCCGTAGTAATCATGAGATCCTGATCGCCATCATTATCAAAATCAAACCAGCCGGCTCCGTGCATGTCCAGGGTGTTCATGTAGTCAGGCACAGCAGTCAGCGTAAACCGCTCTCCGGGGTTGCTCAGATAGAGATATGGCTGGTTACCGGATCGTTCCTGGTAGTGATTGCTTACAAAAAAGTCGGGGTATCCGTCGCCATTGCCATCTGCCCAGGAACTGCCCCAACTGAAATTATCTCCGCTGATCCCCAGCCGGACACTGTAGTCTTCAAACTGCTTGCTGCTGATTTGTGCAGCAACGAACGAATAAGTTGCGGGTAATAGCAGGTTGAAAAGTGCAGCGAGCCAAAATAAACGGGCATTAAAAAGAGTCATAAGGAATAATTAGCAGAAATATTAACCCGGACTGCAGGGAGGCTTTTGCGGCATTTTTTACTGACGCAAAATAGGGCTTTCCATTAAAGTTTTTTAAATTATTAGGAGAGGCCTGCCGGGGCGGGGAGGTCATAAAAAGTTGAGACCGCTACCCATTGGAGCGTTCCGCAAACGCGGCTATTTTGCCATGACGATAGCCGGGCTGTGCTCGCTTACCGAGCCACCCATTGGAGCGTTCCACAATCGTGGCTATCCGGCGGGTTGCGCCCGGTTCAACGCACCTGCAACGGCAGGCTCTGCCAGTTGCCGCCAACGGCGGGTTGCCAGCTCAACAGGTAGGCCCCGGCGGGCAGTCCGGAGAGAGAGATGGCCTGCCCCGGCTCCGTTTCACCGCTGCTCCACTCGCGGCCGCTAAGGTCGCTGATGCGGAAGTTAGCGCGGGTGCTGAGGCCCAGGAGTTGAACTGCGGTTTGTGCGGGGTTTGGTTGCAGGCGGCAGTCTGAAGATCCGGCATTGCGCGTGGATTCAGCGAAGTAGAAAACGGTTTCGGAAGGCTCGCTGCGTTGGTTAAACGGACAGGCGGCTTTCACGTACCATGAAAACGGCAGTGAATCCACAAGTCCCGGGAGCAGGAATAAACGGTTTGTAGCAGCGGCAACACTGTCATAGCTCGTTGCGCCTTCGCTGAGCCGGTAAACGATATAGGTCTGGGCTGAAGGTACCCGGTCCCAAGCCAGAATGATGGAATCGGCGGCAATCACCCTGGTTACCGGATTTTGAGGGGCTGAGCAGTTAATCTCGGTGGAAAAGCTGTTCTGTTTGGAGTAGGCTCCTTTGGTCCCACTTGCGCAAACTGCCCGGACCGTCCAATTATATGTGCGGTTTTCCTCCAGACCGGTGAAGGGAATTACCAAGGTGGAATTGTCTGACGTCAGAATATTCCAGCCAAGGTCACCTTCTTCCTGGATAGCCACCTCGTATCCCTGAGCACAGTCCACAGGGATCCAGTTCAATACCGCGCCCAAAGAAGGATCAACCCGCCCCGAAGTTTGTGCCGGCGGAAAACACGCCCAACCGCCGGTTAAAGGCTCTACCACTTCAAGATATTGGTTGGAAAGCACATTGGTCAGCACACTCCTGGCTCCTGAAGGCCAGCGGACCGTAACGCTGTCTGCCACCTTGTTTGGTCCCAGTCCGAAATGAAGAATAGGGTCATTTTGAACATAGCGGTGAAATCCGCCATCTGCGAAACGGATTTGCCCCTTTCCCCCGGCATAGACCCTGACGACTGCGCCAATGCCATCCCGGTTGCTTTGAGTGCCGCGCAATTTGAATCCCAGCCAGCGGTTTTGGTTGCCGTTGTTGCGGAACAACTGGTATGGGCCTTGCAATTCCAGATCGCGTCCGTTGTCCAGCAACAGGTCAAGAAAACCGTCCCGGTTGTAATCGGCCATGCTGACCGTGCCGGCAGCACCGCGACGTGTACCTTCCGCCCCACCGGCCTTGGGAGCAAGTTGGAATTGACCCAGGCCGTTATTCTCCCACAGCACATTGGGCACATTGCGTCCCAAAATTCCATAGGACTCGTATATGTCCAGGTCCATGTCGTTGTCAAAATCGCCGAGGGTGGCGGAAAAACTTTCCGCCGGTTTATAAAGCCCCGATGCAACCGTTGCATCCCGGTACCGGAGGCCATCGCGAATCAACAGGGTATTGGAACTTACCTCAGGCAGACTGTCAAAATTCATATAGCGGGTCACCTTCATCGGCTTAGGGCAGAAAACCGAGAGGATCTGTGTTGAAGGATCTTCCGACTGTAATCCCAACGTCCAGCTATGGTCAGAGGTATTGTAGGCAATTACGACACGACTTCCAGCTCCGGCAGCGGGCATTCCGTGATTGATCGTATCCGATGACCGCAGTAAAAATGATTGTCCGGGCTGCGGGTGGTATCCGCTTTGCCCAATAAAAACGGCATCGGATTCAAAGGGTCCTTCATCGGAAACAATAAAAATCGAATCGGACAGGGTTCTGAATCGGAAAAAATTCGCGCTGCTTTTCACGGATAAATTAGCCCGTAAGCGGTGGTTGTACGGCTGAATGTAATCGGGGATGGATAGGAAGAACGCACCATTTTTCGCCACATTAAAAGTGCTTGGCAACAAGGTCAGTAAACTGTCGGCAACCGGTAAATCCGAAATGATGAACCGCAACGTGGAGTTGTTACAGCGCCCGGTAGAATCGCAATAACGCACAATCAGCGAGTCAGGACCGGTATAATCGGCCTCGGGTACATAGCGGAGAATTCCCCCGGGCAGCACCCCTGAAATACCGTGTACCGGCTCAATGGAGACCGAAACAGACGGTGGTGCTATTTTCCCAACACGGGAAAGGAAAAGGTAATTGACCGGAAACGGATTTTCAACATAGGATTGATCCAGCCGGTTTCGGATATACAACAAGTCCTGAACCATATCGCCGTTCAGATCACCGCCAACCACTTCGTTGGTATTCGAAATGGTGGTTGCCCCAATGGTTTGAAAAGGAAGGCAGCCGACTGCGGCCCACGGCTGCAGAGAAAGCGTCACAATCATCGGGTTTAGCTGATCATCACCGTCCGGATCAATCAGCAATGCCTCGGTAGAGGAAAGGTCCGTCAGCATTCCCGCAGAATCCGGACCAACCAATGAAAAACACGTCGGATCACACGAAGGGTTTCGCATCGCCAGGGAGGTTGGCAATTGAGTCGGCATTAAAATTGGTCCTGCGCTAACCAGGATATCCAGCAAACCATCGCGGTTCTGATCCAGGTAGAGCGGCGTCCGGCCGCGGCAAAAGGGAAAATCTGCCCCCAACTCCACGGCGCGCTCCACAAAATGCCCTGTACCGTTATTGATCAGGAACGAATTTCGGTTTGCCCGACCCGTGGTAATCATCAGGTCCTGATCGCCGTCGTTATCAAAGTCGAACCAACCGGCGCCGTGCATATCCGCCGTATTCAGGTAGTTTGGAACTGCCTCACGGGAAAATACCCCTTCGGGGCCACTGAAATAAAGTGCCGGTGGATTATTGGATCGCTCCTGAAAATGGTTGCTGACAAACAAATCGGGGAAACCGTCGCCGTTGCCGTCAGACCAGGAACTGCCCCAACTGAAATCATCGCCGTAAATCAGCCCCGCCCGGATACTGTAGTCCTCAAACTGTTTGCTGCTGATTTGTCCGGAAAGGGAAAGGCCGGGAAGCAACAAGCAGAGCAACAAGGGCGCAAAAAAGCGGTGTGGAAGTGCATGGGTATTAAACATCCTGAATTGAGGTAGAGGTGGAGATGGGGAAGGGGTAAAACACAACGAGCCTGATAGGGCTCAATTAATCACAAGTTACGGGTCTTAAGCCAGTTATTCAGGCCGATTTTAACCTGGTAAACAAGGGATTGGGTGATTTAAACCCCCCCCCTCCCCGCACAAAATCCGATCTTTACCCGGCCCGAATCACCCGCACATGCTGCACCACACCCGCGGCCTGGTGTTGCGCCAAACCCGCTACGGAGAAACCAGCCTGATTGTCAGGATCTACACCGAAGCCTTCGGCGTGCAGGCCTATATGGTCAACGGAGCCCGTTCGGCGCGGTCCCGGACCCGGTCGGTGCTGTTTCAGCCGCCCAACCTGCTTGATTTGGTGGTGTATTACACCGAAGGCCGCGAGATCCACCGGATCAAAGAAGCCAGGCCTCTGCATGTTTATGAGCGGATCCCGTTCCACGTTTCCCATTCTTCAGTGGCGATTTTCATGACTGAAGTGCTTGGCAAATGCCTTCGCGACGAGCACCGGCAGGAGGGCTTGTTCCAGTTTCTTGAACAGCGACTGCTTGAACTGGACACCTGCGATCAGGGCCTGGGCACTTTTCCGGCGTTGTTTCTGCTCGGCCTGAGCCGCCACCTCGGATTTCAACCCCAGGGCCGTTTCGGCGAGCAGACCCCCTGGTTTGACCTGCAGGAAGGCATTTTCGTTTCATCCAAACCCGATAGCGGCTATGCGCTTCTTCCCGAAGAAAGCGCCGCTCTGGACCGCCTCCTGCAACACGAAGCCACTTTGCCCGAAACGAGCAACCAGCCATCAACAGCACTATTGCCGGACCCGGAACCCCTCTTGATACCCGGACCCCTTCGCCAGTCACTCCTTGAAAGCCTGTTGATTTACTACCGCTACCACATCGAAGGGTTTGGCATCATGCGCTCACCGGCAATTTTGCATGAGGTGCTTTCAAAAGAAAGATAGCCGGGCTTCCGCGCAAATTTTTCAGCGATCCTGGCGGTAAACCTGCCGATTAAAAATCGCGGGGGCATTTCCGTCCGGCACCGGACCCTCACGTCGGTAAACGGCCGGTCCAATGCTCACCGAGTCCCGGATATTCCATTCGCTTTTCCAGCAAAGAAGGAGTTTTGGATAAAGGGTATCCGTTTTCGCGCCGGAATCATTTTCTGGTTCCAAAGCAGGCTTGTCGGTACCCGCAACGCTTTCCGGAGACCAATACCGCAACTCACTTTCCGGTCTGGCCATAACCCACAACGGGTATTCCCAGCTATCGCCGGACAAATACAGCGAGGTATGCTGCGCGCCAGCGCTGCGGATAGCCTCTGCAGCCTTGACGTACCCCGCCCAAGCCTCAGGTCGGTTCGCAAAATACTGTTCTTCGCGTGGGGTACTGAAAATGGAATCGGCCCCGAGCAACGGCCTGGAATGGTTGATCAACAGCGGAGGCAACGCGGAAATGGCCAGCAACAACCCCAGGACTGCTCGCAGCGCTTTGTGGCGCTGCGCAATCCAAACCCCCAGCAGCGGAGCCGCCATCACAAAGAGCGGCAGCAGCAGCCGCCCGTGCCAGATCTGCCAGCACAGCACTCCACTGAAAAGAACAAACAGCAAGACCAACCCTGCGCCATAAAGCTGCGCCGCCCGCTGCCCGCTGTCTGCCGCAACGGCCCCCGCCGCGTGCCGCCCGCCGTCTGCCGCAACAGACCCCGCCGCGTGCCGCCCGCTGTCTGCCGCAACAGACCCCGCCGCCCGCCTTCCGCTGCCGGCAACATCCAGCCCCGCCGCCCGCCGCCCGCCGTCTGCCGCAACAGCCCCCGCCGCGTGCCGCGGCCACGCGAGACCGAAAAGCGCGATGACCAGCAACCAGGCCGGTACGGGATTGGGGGCGTAGTCTTCGTGCAGCAGTTGTCCGGGGCTTGAGCGCACCACACTAAAGCCGGGCGAAGGAGGCCAGTGCAGAGAACCCTCGTTGACATCAAGACCGAGCAGCCGGTGCAGCGCATGCACACTTCGCTCTAAAAAATCATTGACGAAAGGCACCGGTCCCCGCAAGGCAAAGGCCGCATTTTTTGCCGCGTTGGCCGTGGTTCCGGTGAAAACAGCCCCAACGGATTCATAAGAATTGGCCAAACCGTAATCTGGACCGAGCGGAGAGCCAAACGCCGTCTGATTTCTCATGGCCGAAGGCGCCCAAAACAGCGCAATCAGCAACACGCCGGTCAGGCCAATGGCCAGCGTACCCTTTTTTCGCATGACCAATCCTAAAACCATCAACAGCCCAAGCACCGGCGGGAAAAAAATCAGCGCGGTGCCTTTGGTCACCAGGGCCATGGCGGCGACAAG
>JANNSM010000465.1:0-2536 GCA_031402635.1 Bacteroidota bacterium
GCCATGCTGAAGATTGACATGCACAGCCATATGCTGCCTCAGCATATGCCCCTCTGGGCAGAGAAATTCGGCTACGGTGAATTCATCTGGCTGCAGCCCGGAGAACAAGGGAAAATGCTGATGATGAAGGGCAACAAATTCTTCCGCGAAATCGGACCCAATAGCTGGAATCCCGAGGTCCGCATCGAAGAATATGCGCAATACAACACCCAGGTGCAGGTAGTTTGTACCATCCCGGTCATGTTTTCCTATTGGGCCAAACCGGAAGACTGCCTGGAGTTGTCGCGCTTCCTCAATGACCACCTGGCCGAAGTGCAAAGTTTGTGGCCCCGCAATTACGTTGCGCTGGGAACCATCCCGATGCAGGACGCCGAGATGGCCATCGGCGAACTGGAACGCCTGAGCAAACTCGGCGTAAGGGGAATTCAGATCGGTTCCAATGTCAACAACCTCAATCTCGGCGAACCGGAATTCTTCCCCATTTTTCAGGCCTGCGAGCGCCTGAACATGGCGGTGCTCGTGCATCCCTGGAACATGATGGGATTTGAGTTCATGGCCAAATACTGGCTCCCCTGGCTGGTGGGTATGCCTGCCGAAACTTCCCGCGCTTTGTGCTCGGTGATCTTCAGCGGTTTGCTGGAGCGCCTTCCTGATCTGCGCATCAATTTTTCGCATGCCGGCGGTTCATTCATGGGCACGATCGGCCGGATTGAACACGGGTTCATTTGTCGTCCCGATCTGGTTGCAGTAGATAACCCGCACAACCCGCGCAAATACCTGGGGCGATTTTGGGTAGATAGCATTACCCACGATCAGCGCATGCTGGAATACATCATGGACTTGCAGGGCGCCCGGCGAGTCTGCCTCGGCTCGGATTACCCGTTTCCGTTGGGTGATCTGGAAATCGGGCGGATGATCGAAGAAATGCAACTCCCTGAAAACACCGTGGAAGATTTATTCCACAACGCAACCCTGGAATGGCTGGGGATGGAAGCTGCGTTTTTTGGGTGAGATATGTTTTAGTATTGAGTTCTAAGGGGTGAAAAGATATTTTTCTAAACCAATTGTACAAACCCGGGAATTTATTGGGAGCCGGATATTTTTTTAAGCTGTTTCGCTTATAGCCGATATAAGACCGATTTGCAGAAGCAGGGGGCTATTCGTTTATCTATTTTAAGAGTATTACTTTGTCAACTTCTAATCAGTCTTAATTTTAGGAAGGGTTACAGTCTGAAATTTCAGCGCTTTCCTTCTACCGCATAATCGTAAAAAAGAAGGTGCTCCCCTCTCCTTCACGGGAATTCACCCAGATTTCTCCGCCGTGGTTGAACACGATGCGTTTGCAAAGCGCAAGTCCAATTCCCAGTCCTTCTACCTGTTGCTTGCTTTGTACGCGACTGAAGACTTCAAAAATGCGTTCCTGGTACTTTTTGGGAATGCCAATCCCGTTGTCGTTGATAGAAAATCGCCAGCCGTTCTCAATGGATTGCACATCAATTTCAATCACCGGACTGCGGGTATCATCTCTGTATTTGATGGCATTGAAGATCAGGTTCTGAAACAATTGGGCCAGCATACTGCGGTCACCAAGAATAGCCGGCATTGACGAAAAACGAATGACCGCATCGGAGTCATCAATAGCCACTTTCAGGTTTTCCGTAACCTGGCGAAGCACTTCGTTGAGCTCGACACGGTCCGCCTTGAAATTGTGCGAACTGACCCGACTGAACTTCAGCAGGCCCTGAATCATCTCCCGCATACGGCCGGTTGCATCCACGGTAAAATGAATAAACTCATCAGCCTCCCCGCCCAATTGGCCGGCGTACCGCTTTTGAAGGAGCTGCACATAGCTGGTTACCGTGCGGAGCGGCTCTTGCAAATCATGCGAGGTGGCGTAGGCAAACTGCTCGAGATAAGAATTTGAACGCCGCAACTCTTCTGCGGCATCCTGTAACCGATCGCGTTGCCTGAAGATGTAATCCTGAATGCCGTATGCACATACGTTCATAAATAAATACAGAATAAGAAAAAGCGGAACATCCACCTGGGTATCTTTACCCGCTAAAAAAGATGCCTGGGTAACCAACAGAAACATGCTGGCCTGAAAAATCAACAGTTGAAACCGCGTTCTGAAAACCAGTGACGCGCCGATAATTAAACTGATCAGCAGGCTGGAAAGGTAAAATGTGAACCCATTTACGTACGTTAAAAATATCATATGAGATATCACCAAATAAATCATCACGTAATTGATGAAGGTGAAATCTCTCCTGATGATGGTGTAGCGAAAGGAACCCAGGTAAATTGCGAGCGAAACAACAGCCAAACCAGCTCTGACATAAAGGTAATGCTCCAGTTCCGGAAGCAACGTGTATTCCAGAACCAGCATGGCAGGCAAACCGGTAAACAGAGCAATATGGAGAAAGCGCTCAAAGGTGAACTTTTCCAGTCCCAACCAGCGTTTCAGGTTTGCTCGAAGAGTCAAGGCAGTAATAGGAGATGACGCCCAAAGATACAAACCAATGCCATATTTTTT
>JANNSM010000466.1:0-1973 GCA_031402635.1 Bacteroidota bacterium
TGCCCGGAGTTTCGGGTCTTCGCGGCCCGCTTTCATGCCTGAGTTCAGCGCGTTATGGCATTGCCTGGGGTGCTATTGGTGCCGCTATGGATTGCTACGACACAGCCCTTCGCTATGCCCTGGAGCGGGAGCAATTCGGCAGGCCTATTGCCGGATTTCAGCTTCAGCAGAAGAAATTGGCCGAGTTTATCACGGAGATCACCAAGGCCCAGTTGCTGGCCTGGCGACTTGGGGTTCTGAAAAATGAAGACCGGGCTACCCCGGCCCAGATATCCATGGCCAAGCGCAATAATGTGGAAATGGCGCTGAATATCGCCCGTGAATCCCGGCAGATTTTAGGCGGAATGGGCATCTCCGGAGAATACCCCATCATGCGCCACATGATGAACCTGGAATCGGTGGTTACTTATGAAGGTACCCACGACATTCATCTGCTGATTACCGGCATGGATATCACCGGTTTGAACGCGTTTCAGTAAATAGTTTATGATAAACTTAGGGTAAACTTAGCGGGCAGCCCCTTCGATGATCCCGGGAATATCGGGCATCGCTCCGCAGCGTTGTCGCAAACGGTGATGTTTCCTTTAATCAGTCCGGCACTTTTGAGTTCCTTGAGATGTTGCGAGACCGTAGGTTGAGAAAGAGGTAATTCATTCACGATGTCACCACAAATACACAAGTCAACACCCAGCAAATACTCCAGTAAGGCTACCCTGGCAGGATGAGCCATCGCTTTGGAAATACCAGCTATCATGTTTTGCTGGCTTGCATACCTTTCAGTTTTTTAGGATACCATAGTATATAGTTTAATTGCAATATAACGAAAGACAATTAAATTGGTAAAATCACCTGGCCTTTGACTGAAAAAGTTATTACCAACATTTTTAATGGCTTTTCCACATTTTATCCACGCCGATTTTACACTTATACTAAAAGTCATTGCCCAAACACGACTCGCGATGATTTGCACGCCACTATTGTTACTACTTAGGCATACCTGCTGAGTTGGAATGTTTATAACGTGTGGAAAATGTCATGTAACAGTAGAAGAAAGTTTGATTCCCTGTGGATATCGCAATATAAAGGAGTGCGTAAAATGCTAACTTCTTCGTGTTTTGCGCTTAGGCCAGGGGGATATTGCCGGTGTATCTTTAACCTCCTTTCTCCTGATTTTTCGATTTCAGCAGATTTCGTTTTCCCTTAAATCCAATTTCCTTTCCAAACAGTTCCAGTTCCATCATCATGCCAGAACTTTCCGAATCCAGCGCCATTCCTTCCAGCGGTATTTCTATCCGCAAGCCTCGTAATCCTCAGGGCAATCCTATGGTTTACGGAAAACTTCCGCCCCAGGCCCGGGAATTGGAAGAAGCGGTTCTAGGGGCTATGCTCATTGACCGCGATGCAGTTTCGGAAGTCATTGATGTGCTTAAGCCTGAAAGCTTTTATCTGGATGCCCATCAGCTCATCTATCGGGCGATCATGGTGTTGTTTGAAAAAAGTGAGCCGGTTGACATTCTCACGGTCACCGAGCAACTGCGAAAAAGCGGCGATTTGGAAATGGCCGGAGGAGCATTTTTTATTGCGGAATTGTCCAATAAGGTTACCTCCGCTGCAAATGTGGAGCATCATGCGCGCATCGTTTCCCAAAAACATATCCAGCGGGAACTGATCAGCATTTCCACCAGCATCATCAAAGATGCCTATGAAGACACTACCGATGTGCTGGAACTGCTTGACCGCTCCGAGCAGGCGTTATTCGGGGTAGCCGAACAAAATCTCCGGAGGTCCTACGAAGTGATGCATTCTTTGATGGCCAGGGCAATTCACGAGATTGACGAGGTCCGCAAACACGAAGACAGCCTCACTGGAATTCCCACCGGATTTACCGGCCTTGACCGGGTCACCAGCGGCTGGCAGAAATCAGATTTGATTGTCGTGGCTGCCCGTCCAGGTATGGGAAAAACCGCGTTTAC
>JANNSM010000467.1:0-3929 GCA_031402635.1 Bacteroidota bacterium
CGACTTCGCTGCCAAGTTTAGAGATGGATTTACGCAATCAACTGACGAGTGAGTTGCAAGATTTGCTGCTAAAAGTGAAGTTTGTGTTGCCTAAATAATTTAATCGTTGATTAAGTTTTTATAGCCTTCGGCGCTTAAAAAGTGCTTGGTTTCATTCGCATCATCGGGCTTAAACTTGAATATCCATGCGGCATACGGCTTATCATTAATGCCTTCGGGCGCGTTTAGCAAATCCTCATTAATTTCGGTCACAATGCCGTTCATAGGCGCGTGCAAATCAGAGCCTGTTTTCACCGATTCAACTATTCCGCAAGGTGTGCCGTTAATAATATGCGCATCTACTTTTGGCGGATCAATAAAAACTATGTCGCCAAGCAAGTCTTGTGCATAATCGGTAATGCCTGCAAGCCAATATCCATGCGGCTGCTGGAGCACCCATAAATGTTCATTAGTGTATAATAAATTTTCAGGGAATTTCATGGTAGGTCATGTGGTCATTAACTAGGATGACTTATTTTCTCATAAAGTAACATCAGTTGTAACAATATAAGCGCTTGTATCAAAAAAGGCACAAAAATTAAATCTTAATACTTATTTTATATATAGGTGCTAAGTAATTGACAAATAACTATTATTTAATATATTATTCAATTAAATATCAACTGGCTACTGGCGGTAATGGTGAAATTTATTTTTAAAAAATTCATGCTGGTTTATATAGCGCTGACTTTGGTTGCAGCGCCAGTTGAGCTTTTGGCTGGGCAAAAAAAATCGCATAAACGTATTCATGAGACCATTCCGGGCTAGTGGGGACGTTCCATCCTATCGGGCAAAGTCCACGGGGATCTGTTGCGGCCTGCCCATTATATATTAGGCCGTAGGTAGTAGCATTGACTAATTCATTGTCATATACAGAGGCGGCACCAGTTGTTGTTGTGGCCCAAACGACAGAGCTGGTTATGGCAGGTATCGGATCCCCATTGCGATAGGATTGCACACGAAGGTTTTCCTGCATCCAGCATTTGCCGTCAATTTCAACCACATTGTAGTTGTTGCCGTCAACATCGGTAAGGGTTGTTGGGCAAAACCCTGTACCACCGCCAATGGTGAACAAATCTGATCCGGATACTGGCGTTAACACCAATGGCAGGGTGGTATTGCAACTGGCCTGAATTCGCCAAGAGTAAATACCCGCGGTTAGAAAAGTTTCCGCGATCAAAAATTGATCCGGCTCTGGTCCAAAAATGTTCCGTTTGATTGTGCCGCCGGATGGAGTAATTATTTTCAATTGAACCGCAACACTTCCCGGAATGGGGTCCCAGGTTAGTTGAACACCCGTACCTGGTGTATGCATCGCATCCAAACCTGAAGGTGGGAATGTTGGAACACATACTTGTCCGACAACTGCGCTCAAAGAAAGAAGAATAAATGCGCTCAGGGATAATAATTTTTTTGCTGGCAGGGAAAGAATTGACCTTGGCTTCATGGGGATGATTCTTTGTCGGGATAAATATGGTTTTAAAGATAAATATTTAAACCATCTGATCCTATCCAAGTTCACATTTCCAACGTTGCAGCATAATCGCTGAAACCCCAATCAGCCTTCCTTCGTTAACATGAGCGAATAACATCATCCATGTTCCCGATTCGCATTTTTCTTATACTAAGCCTTAGCCCTGCGTTGCTCCTGGGTCAGCAGGTCTCCGTTACTGATCATGTCTTCTCGGTGAATGGGCAGGAGCAGGCGACCTTACGCAAAACAAAGAATCAAAACGAACTACCTGGTTTTGAACTAGTTAAATCTGATGGAACACTATTGTTATCCGCTTTGCCGAATACCCAAATCCCTGTCAGTGATCAAATACCTGGAGAAAGCATCTATGCTTTTCAATTTGAGGGGGTAGCGGAACCCATTTATTTGCCTATCAAAAGAGCCACGGCTCAGCAAGACCTCAACGAGCTCTTGACCAGCATGGAACTTATTAAAGATGGGGAAATTGATGCACAGGCAGTCCATTATCTCCGCAAAAAACAAGGTCTGGTAGCCCCCCAAGCCACTCTCCTGCCACTGGTCAACCGCGATCGGTACAGCCCGATTACCCTGCGCAGGTCCGGAGAAATCCGCCAGGCGAACAAAGTCATTGGCCGTTTTACAGATCTGGGAACAAGCGCTGATGGTATGGAGCACTATGCTATCGTTCTTCCCGGCGGGGAGCGGGTGGCCGCAATTTCGTTTAACGGAGGAAGTGAGACCCTGGAATTCACAGTGGAAACTGTCAGCGACGCATTATGGCACCCGGTAAGGCGCGAAACTCAAAGCACGGTGGAGGCAGAGACCGGGACAGACCGGAATGAAGCGGCGCTCAAACGCATTGTACCGTGGTTGGTGGAAAATGGATATTTGTAAGCAGTTTTAGCCGGGAAAATAGGGCGGTATAGGCCTGATGTATTGTATCTTTGCCGCTTGTTCGGGAGCAGCCCACACCGCGAATCCACTGCCCCACAAACTGTCCTGTCCATGCTCAGCGTACAAAACCTCGGCCTTCAATACGGCAAACGCATTCTTTTTGATGAAGTTAACCTGCAATTTACCCGGGGAAACTGCTATGGAGTAATCGGCGCCAACGGTGCCGGCAAATCCACTTTCCTCAAAATGCTTTCCGATGATGTGAACCCCACCCGGGGTCGGGTCACCGTAGAGCCTGGCAACAGGATTGCCGTGCTTCGCCAGAACCAGTACGAGTTTGAATCCTGTCGTGTCCTGGACACGGTGATTATGGGTCACCGGGAATTGTACGGGATTATGGTAGAAAAAAACGACATCTACGCCAATCCGGATGCCACGGAGGAAGAGGGCTTGCGCGCAGCCGATCTGGAACTGAAGTTTGGGGAGATGGGCGGCTGGACTGCTGAAAGCGATGCCGCCGAATTACTCAGCCACCTGGGCATTACCGAATCCCTCCACGACAAGTTGATGAGCGAGCTCAACGGCCCGGAAAAAGTCAAGGTCTTGCTTGCTCAGGCAATCTTCGGTGAACCGGATATTCTGCTTTTGGACGAGCCTACCAATAACCTCGATGCGGAAACGGTAACCTGGCTGGCCGACTTCCTGGCCGATTTCAAGAATATGGTGATCGTTGTGTCTCACGACCGGTACTTTTTGGATATGGTCTGCACGCACATCGTGGACATTGATTTCAGCCAGATCCGCATCTACACCGGTAATTATACCTTCTGGTATGAAACCAGCCAGTTGATGTCAAGACAGGCTGCCAGCAAAAACAAAAAAACAGAATCCAAACGCGCCGAGTTGCTGGAGTTCATCCAGCGATTCAGCGCCAACGCATCCAAGTCCCGCCAGGCCACCAGCCGCAAGAAAGCCCTGGAAAAACTCAACCTCGAGGAAATCCGCCCTTCGAGCCGCAAATACCCCTATATCGCTTTTCAGCCCGAGCGGGAACCCGGCAATCAGATTTTGGAAGTCAAAAACTTGTCGTCGCGAACCGAAGCCGGAGAGCCCCTGTTTTCCGATGTGCGTTTTGTGATGAACCAGGGTGATAAAATTGCGCTGCTGTCCAGGGAGTCTTCTTCGCTTACGGCGCTCTATGATATCCTGGCCGGTGAGCGAAATCCTGACAGCGGCAATTTCGCTTTTGGACAGACGATCACCGCCGGTTACCTACCCAAAGAAAACGATCCCTTTTTTCAGGGCGAAAATGACCTTAACCTGATCGAATGGTTAAGGCAGTTTACCAGCGGTGACAAAGACGAGCAGTTCATTCGCGGATTTCTGGGCCGGATGTTGTTTTCCGGCGAGGAGGTCTATAAAAAATCGAGTGTTCTTTCCGGAGGTGAAAAGGTGCGCTGCATGTTGTCGAAAATCATGCTCGCCCAGCCCAACTTCCTTTTGCTTGACGAGCCAACCAACC
>JANNSM010000468.1:0-5273 GCA_031402635.1 Bacteroidota bacterium
ATCGGCAGGCACGTAAACTGCCTGAACAGAGGTGATGGAACCGCGTTTGGTGGAAGTGATTCGTTCCTGCATCAGTCCCATTTCGGTGGCCAACGTAGGCTGATAACCCACAGCGGAGGGCATCCGGCCCAAAAGGGCGGATACTTCCGAGCCGGCCTGGGTAAAGCGGAAAATGTTGTCAATAAAGAAGAGAATGTCGCGTCCGGTGGTATCGCTGGCTTCGCCATCGCGGAAATACTCGGCCACGGTTAAACCGGACAAGGCCACGCGGGCGCGGGCTCCGGGCGGCTCGTTCATCTGACCAAACACAAAAGTGGCCTGGCTTTGTTCCAGTTCTTTCAGATCAACCAGCGAAAGGTCCCATCCGCCCTGCTCCATGGAGTGCTTGAACTTCTCGCCGTAGCGCACAATGATGGCTTCGATCATCTCGCGCATCAGGTCGTTGCCCTCCCGGGTGCGCTCCCCTACCCCGGCAAACACGGACAAACCGGCGTAGCCTTTGGCGATGTTGTTGATCAGCTCCTGAATCAGCACCGTCTTGCCCACTCCGGCACCCCCGAACAAACCGATTTTACCTCCCTAGGCATAAGGCTCGATTAAATCAATAACCTTAATCCCGGTGTAAAGCACTTCGGTATTAGTTGCCAGGTCTTCGTAAAGCGGTGGTTTGCGGTGAATAGGTGAAGAGCGCTCTTTGGAGACTTTGCCCAAACCGTCAATGGCCTCACCCACCACGTTGAACAGCCGGCCCTTGATGTGGGTGCCGATGGGCATGGCGATGGCTTTTCCGGTATCCACCACCTTCATTCCCCGAACAAGGCCGTCCGTGGAATCCATCGAAATGGTTCGCACCGAATCCTCTCCCAGATGCTGCTGGGTCTCCAGCACGAGTATTTCTCCGTTCTCCCGGATCACTTCCAGGGAGTTCATGATTTCCGGAAGTTTTACGCCTTCGCCTTCAAAGCTGACGTCAACAACGGCGCCGATCACCTGCTTGATTCTGCCTACGTTGGAACCTGGATGAGAGCCTGAATTAGCCATGGACTTGAATAGGTTTTGAGGGCGGAAAGGGCGTCGTTAATGGGTGTCTCGCCCGACCGGTATCGAATTCGCCGGCAAAGATACTGTTTGCCCTGTTCTTAGCCAAAGTGTATGAAGGGCAATGAAGCGCTTTTCGCGCCCGCGATTACCTTTGTAAACATGGCATCAACACTTCCTGATCAACCCCTTATTCTCTCCGAAACCCTTCCGGTATTCTCCGGGCCTTCTGCCGATGGACGCTTCCGGCTTGTTCCCGTCCGCGACCAAGCCGATCGGGAGGCTTTTATCAAAGCCGGAGTCACTCCTTATCGCAGTGACCCGAACTACATCCGGCCGCTGGACAAAGACATCAACAATGTTTTTGACCCGGCTAAAAACCGGTTTTTCAAACACGGGGAAGCGGAGCGTTGGCTTTTGCGGGATTTGCAGGGAACCGTGATCGGAAGGACGGCGGCTTTTATCAACCGCAAGACGGTCAATGACGGAGATGTTCCTGCCGGGGGAATGGGTTTTTTTGAATGCATCAACGATCAGGGTGCCGCAAATGCCCTTTTCGACACCTGCCGGGACTGGAATGCGGCCCGCGGCATGGAAGCCATGGACGGCCCGATCAATTTCGGGGAGCGACAGGCGTTCTGGGGTTTGCTGGTGGACGGTTTTGATTCCCCGGCCTACCAAATGAATTACAATCCCGCTTTTTACAAACAACTGTTTGAGAATTACGGGTTTAGAGAGTATTTCCAGCAATACACCTACGGCATGAAAGTTCACGATGAACGCCCTAAAAAATACTATGAACGGTCAGCGCAGATTTTCGCCGACCCGGACTACAGTTTCCGGCATGTGGAAATGAACAAGCTGGACCAGTACGCAGAGGATTTTCGCCGGATTTTCAACGAAGCATTCTCCATGCATTCCGGTCGGGAAATGTCTAAGGCTGCCGCCGTCAAAATGATGCAGAGCATGAAGCCGGTTATTGTTGATTATATCATGTGGTTTGGGTACTTCAAGGATCGGCCAATCGCCTTTTTTATCAACATCCCCGACATCAACCAGTATTTTAAGCACGTCAATGGAAACATGAATTGGTTGGGAAAGGCCAAATTCTTTTATCACAGCCGAATCAACCGAACGGTTAAAAAATTCATCGGCGTAGTTTTTGGCGTTGTGCCTGATTTTCAGGCCAAAGGCTTAGAAGGAGCTATTATTATCGCCGCCCACAATGTGATTGCACCCACCATGAAATGGTTTGATATCGAATTGCAGTGGATCGGCGATTT
The DNA here is from genome assembly GCA_031402635.1 of Bacteroidota bacterium. GTDB lineage: Bacteria > Bacteroidota > Bacteroidia > Chitinophagales > BACL12 > WGOA01. The sequence continues at coordinate 2,322 of JANNSM010000468.1, forward strand.
TAACCCCAAAATGATGCGGGTTGCTGAAAATCTGGGAGCGGAAATTGTACGCACCCATATAACGTATCGCTACCTTTTCGACCGTGAACGAGCGTTCAGCAGGTTTCCCATCCTCAAATGATAAAAGGGTATGCCGGCCTGTTGCTGGCAACATTGCTTTTTTTCCGGGCCGGCCCCGTTCAGGCCGAAAAGATTGCTTCTGATAAAACAGATCACAACGCCCCGGAAGCGTCAATCCGCAAAAATAGAGGTGCTCTGTCCTTCTTTTATCCGGTTGCGGATTCGGTAAAATACGCGGATACTTTACCCGCAGAACTACGTCCTGGGAGAGACACACTGGCCTTACAAAGGCGCTACCGTCTAAACGAAAACACGATTGAAATCAAGGCCGATTCCCTGGCCCGGCAGAGACCTAACCGCCTGGGCGATACCCTGGCGCCTGAACGGCGGTTCAGCGGTGCGCCGCTGATTTTTGCCCAACCGGAAACGGGTCTTGCTTTTGGTGCCGGTGGCATCTGGTATCACCGGCCGCGAAACTTGGTCAGACCCGGACGCTCGTTGAGCAGCATGACGGCTCTGGTGCTCTATACCCTTCGAGGCCAGTTCATCGGCAATATTCGCGGTCAACTTTTCACCGATACCGATCGCTGGCGATTAAATTATGAACTCGGCTATTTCTATTTCCCATATCGTTTTTATGGAATTGGAAACGATACCCGCGAAGAGGACGAAGAACTTTATACCAACAACTTCCCGCTATCAGACCTTACCGGGCTGCGCGGAGTGTTTGGCAATTTCTACATGGGTGCCGGTGTGTTTTTGGAGCACAACCGGTACAGCGATCTGGCTGACAGCGGATTGCTGGCTTCCGGTTCCATTCCCGGGATTGAGGGCGGTCTCAACTGGGGCCTGGGTCCGCGGATACTCTTTGATTCCCGCGATAATCCAATCTCACCGTACCGCGGCTGGTACGCCTCAGCCGGAGCCACTTTTCACCGTGACGCCCTGGGATCAGCACAAGACTACACGGACTGGGAAGCCGATATCCGAACTTATCTGGACCTCGGTCGCCGCCCTGACCGCCACCATATTCTGGGCTGGCAGATTTTTGGGCAGGTGGTGAGTGGAGATCCCCCCTTCCACCGACTTGCGTTGCTCGGCGGTCCAGACCGGATGCGAGGCTTTTTTGAAGGGCGTTACCGCGACAAGATTTATGCAACCACCCAAGTGGAATACCGCTTTCCCATTTGGCGGTTTATTAGGGGAAGCGCCTTTGCCGGCGCGGGAGACGTTCGCCCGGATCTGCAATCCTTTGTATTCCGGGAACTTCTTTATTCCGGTGGCGCTGGATTGCGAATCACCCTGTCGGCCAAAGACCGGACCCAAATCCGTTTTGATGCAGCCATTGGGCGTGGCGGATCTACCGGATATTATTTACAGTTCCGCGAAAGTTTTTGAGCTTTGCTTTTCCAATAGCATATCTTCTGTTCTTGGAAAATGCGTCTGAAATTCAACCCAGGATTCTGCAACTCCCTGCGCCCACTGATTGATGTCATTCCAATCGCGAAAATCACCGGACGGGGCTTTTACCATGCGAATGGCCGCCAGTTCCAAAGGATTAAGTTCTTCGGGATTTAACACCCCGTTGAAGATTTTCACTTCGCGCGGCTGAATATGTTTCAGCAAAGACTTTACGTTGTTCGGAATCGTTTTTTGCTCCAGTAATTCAACAGGATCGCCTTTTCCGGTTGGGCCGCTGGCAAAAATCCAAAGCGGTCGACAAGCCAGCACTTCCGAATGTCTCTCCAGAAATTTAACAACAGCAGGCCGCCATTGTCCCATGTATATGGCACTGCCCACCAGCACCGCCCCGTAAGCGGCGGGATTCTTAATTTCTGAAACTGGTTTTACGTCCACCAATGCACCGTTGCTTTTGAGAACTTCCCCGATGTGCAAAGCTATCTGCCGGGTTGCCCCGTGTCTTGAACCGTAGGCAACCAAAATGCGTGAATCATTCATGCGTGAGAGGTATTTAGTTGGGATACACTATGTTCCGCAAAATTGCCAGTTCACCTCATGCCGCAAGTCAGCGCCTGCGATGATTTAAATACAGCAGCTCCAAACCTTATAGGGCAACCCGGCAAAAGAGGCGGCAATATGACAGCTTAAAGAGCGGGCCAAAATATCAGGTAGCAAAATCAGGTCGAAGGGAGGGCTGTTTCATGGTAAAGCTTAGCGTGTGGTCCGAGAAACAACCGCGCGTATATCCTTACCAGCGCAATTCCACCGATAACAAAACACAACGCGTTAAAAAAAGCCAGGAGGAACTGGTCTTGCCGGATATGGCTGAAGATCAGGTCTTCGCCAATAAAGGTCAGGGTGATGGGAAAACCCATTAGTCCCAGCACGGCAATTAAAAATACAAGGGCCAATCGTGGGTATTCATAAACATGACCGTAATACCGGTTCAACGTAAAATAGAAAGGCTCATTTTTTCGAAGCCACATCAGGCAGACAAAACCCAGTAAACCGGCCAGCACAACCCCGCTGAGGTAAATAACCACCTGACCAAAATCAAAAAAATCATTGAAGGATACCGCCAGCGCGATCCAGGCGTGACTGAGCATCACCAGCAGCCAGGCCAACCGGGGATGCCGCCTTTCAGCAAAGGATTTCAACACCATGACTAACGCCACAAAAGCGTAGAGTTCCGGCAAGTAGCGTATCACCGGCTCAGGCAGCAATCCCGGCCGGTAATACAGGAACAATCCAAAAAGGTAAAACGGAATGAAGTATTGCAGAACGTTATTCGTACTCAGAAAATCCAGACGTTTGCCCAATTCTTTAAGCGGTGTAAAAACAAATCTGCTCATGAACAAATCCAGGTACCATTCCCTCAAGGCCAGCAGGTACAATGTGGTCAGCAAACGGCGGGGTACACGGTCAGTCAGC
>JANNSM010000469.1:0-6092 GCA_031402635.1 Bacteroidota bacterium
AAGAGTCGACAGGTTAGCATTTGGTCTCCAGCTCTCTACGATTCTTCCGAAAAGATCGTAGAGGACTAGAGTCTTAATTTCACAAGATGCTGAAATAGCGATTTGACTCATTGTTGGATTAGGATAAATCTTAACTCTTGGCTTTAGGTCTGATTGAGTTAAAAAACGCGGCTGCGGCGATGGGCTGGAATCCGGTATCCTGTGAAAACGTTCACCCATGTTATGCGCCTGAATGGCCTGGGCTGCAAAAGCTACACCATAAGGGGTTTGAGCTACTTCCTCTACTTTGTTCCGCTGTGTGGCTGTCATTTCATGCAGTTTCTTTCCTGCCGTGTACGTGTTGTACACCGCTCCATAGAGTTTGTAGTGCTGCTGGTTCTCGGCCTCATCATACGGATGACCTTGATAGTTATCTAAATCGGTTAACAATTGAGCGGCGGCGGTGTAGTTGCCCGCCTCCAGATAGTAAGGAAGCAATATCCGCTTGGCAAGTAATGAGCCTTCTGCTTCCAAAAATGCAATGACAAATTCCAAGCTATCCAATTCGTCTAAAGCGTAGGTTAATATCTCCTGGTAGGCATGCATTCGCAACGGTGAAAAAATCAAGGTGTCTGTCGTCTCCATTATCGTGTCCAGATTAACCGTTGCCATGTTTTCACAATCGACGAGCCAACAGTCAAAAAGACTAGGGCAGGAAAGCAAGTCAGCCTCATCCATTCCACATTCAACAAAATCACTCAATAGATTATGTTTTGAGCTTTCCGAATAAGTTTCCTCCGGTTGCCCGCTCGCATAATAAACCGGGTTCACAATTTGCTTACTCACATTGAAATTACTCCCTAAAAAAATGTTGTTGGCTGTTCCTCCCTGCAAACAAGCACTACCAAAATCCGCCAGAGAATCCAGCAAGAGCGATTCCTCATGAACGGGGTTCAGCCGGTAATCGGTGTTGCGCTGGGATTCCAGGGTATCACAGCGCAGCAATACATGCCGGTTGTCGCCCTCTGTCTGGATGCCAATGGCATAGCCTTCCATGCGGTTGAAGAAGCTTGCACCACCGCCAAGGCTGCTGTTTCGTATGGCCAGGGCATATGGATAGTTATCCGCACTCAGCGAATCACTCTGGAAACTGTTTGCTGCTACCCGAAACATTTGACTTCCTAAAAGATACACCCCATAATTGGTGTCAATGACTGGCGCTGCTCCATCCGCAATGTACTGGAGGGTGGGCACTTTCACTTTATTGGATATTATTCTGTCTAATAAGCCTCCGCGGATCGTCAGCGGAAAGTAGGTTTCTTCAACCGTGTTATTCATGAAATGCAAGCGTCTGTTCAAGCCGGAATAGGTATAAGCATCTACCGCTTTGGTCAAGCCAAAGAATGTGCAACTATCTGCTGTAACCGATGAATTCAGGGAGGTAATACCCGTTCCCCGCCGATAATCTGGGAATTGTTCATAAAGTTCATTGGAGAATGTGCTTTGTTCAATCCTCACGCCTGAACGATTGTCAACCAGTACATGTTCTAGTTGAATGTCATTTTCATACAGATAATTTTCTCTGATGGTTGTTGAAAAAGTCGCATCTCTGATATAGCCTAAATGGGGTCCGCTGTAAGACGCAAACTTCATCCCGATGCGGTTGTTCAGGAATCGAGCTGAATCAATTTCCACGTAACCGCCGCCATAATTGTAATCTTCCGGACAAAATAAACCTTCGGGACAAAAGCCGCCCGCATAAATGCCAACACGAGCTCGGGAAATTATGGCGTCGTTGATCATCCGCACCCCACCCTGGTTAGCCGTGGTCGCAAAGGGCGAAACGATTTCGGGATCACCCTGTACTTCAACTCCATCCCAGAGGCGGTCACATATCAACGAAGTTAAAACCGCATTGTCCAGCAGCAATCTGCCGCCAGGTTCTACTAAAATACCTGATCGCCTGCCGATCCGATCTGAGTCGGAAAAACGCACGGTGCAATTTCGAATGGTCAATACTTTGCCAGGCTTAACCCGGATCAGTCCATTGACTGTGGCATCACTGTTTACGGTGGTATTTGAAGTGACATTGTAGTTATTGGCTACCGTGTATTCCTGAACACAGCGGCAGTTGTTGCACAAACCGCTGAAGGCCAATGAGTCTATAGTGCCTCCATTGTTTACAAGCATATAGTTGCCGTAGGTACCCTCCGGATAAAAAGAGAACACAGCTCCGCTATCCACCCGAATGATCATGTCATATAAATAGAGGCAGGGTTGAGCAAAAACCCGGCTACCGGTCGTGAGAATGTATTGGGAGGGCTCTAAATCTGTTGGAACAACTACATACTGTGCAGGAACTCCTTCCGGTGTACACCAGGAAGAGGTATCTACTTCAGCCTCCGTAGGGTAAAGTCCACGGACAGTCTTAAATGTGTATCCTGAGGGCAGCACCAGACTGTCTGCTTCCACAATAACCTGAGACGGGTTGTAAATTATTCGTTCTACCGGATTAATCAGTTTGAGATCAATGTTCTGATCAACCATATAATGTTGCTTAAGTCCATCAAAAGGAATGATCGTTGTCCCACTTGATACTACTTTATACCCGACAGGTAAATAACCAACGGCATCCAAAGTCCTGATCTGATTGTAGGAAAATGACGAAGGGCGTGCAAACAAGGTCGCGTCATTCGAAGCGCCTGTGGGACACGTGACATTAGGTATATTACAGAATACGCTTGAGCCGTTATCAAGTAAAACAAAATCCACATCCGGTGGAAAGTAATCCGGTGAATTGATATTGTTTGACATAGCGTTCAAGGAATCCGACAAATTAAATTTATGCTGTATTGTTACATCGTGGGAAGTTGCCGTACTGGTTAAACTATCTGCATTAGCTGGCACAAAAGGATAATAGCGCATTCTTCCCCGGGTATGGTCAAGAATGAATGAAACCGAATCAATCTTTTTAGCACTGCTCAAATTTGATTGATGAATGTAAAGTGTGTGCCTTAAAACGCTGTGGGGCAAAAAGATACGCTCAGAAGCGGCACCGCCCGAAACAGTAAAGTAATTGCTCGCAAGCGTACTCTCCTGATTGATAGCAAATGGAGGATTAAAACCAACATTCATGGATTGTCCTGACAAAACAGAGTCAAAAATTCTGACTACATCATAACTTGCCCAGGAAGCCGATGTCGGATCATAGCCCTCTGCAATACCCAGAATGCGGGTAAGGCTATCCGAAGCGAGTGTACGGGGCATATCAGGGACAAAAGGGAAAGAAACTAAATCAATTTTCCAACTGAAGAACAGCTCATCAAAAGGGGACAGATCAAACCAATGCAATCCGGTTTCTGGTTTATAAAACCATTGGTATTCGCCATCGTATTCATCTAACTGAGAAGTATAAAATGCACTGGAATCCCCGGTGAAATTCTGGTAGATGTTTAGGTCATTTTGCGCCGAAACCTTTAGCGGACACACACACACACACAATTACATACTAATAAATATACATTGTATAAATTTTTAATTTTCATAGCACATGAAACTTTACTGCTAATAATTATCTAATATACACAAACAAGCTACAAAACCAATAGAATAAAATAAAAAGTAAAAAAACTTCCTGGCCCAAACCTTGTAACTTCTGCTTCATTAGCAATTTTATGAAGACTATTACCCCATCAACCGGATCATCCCGTACCGTCACTGCCTATTCGCCCAAAGGATAAAAAATTGACTTTCCGCTATCCGTATCATAAACGGCAACGGTGGGTGTGTGGTAGGTATGATCGGCCGGCTGGTAGCCCATTACGGAACCGGGATTGAGCAGGGTGCTGTAACCTACATGCTCTTCGTGCCGGCGGTGATCATGACCGTAAAGCACCAGGTCATAATGTCCTGAAGCAGCAACAGGCCGGGCGATTTGGGGATAGTGGTTGACAAAGATGCGCCGGCTGGCGAACATGCCTTCATAGGATTCGCCTTCGAGATGAAGATGGGGGAAATGGGAAGCTACCTTGACCTGCAGGGCGCGATCGCCGTCGTTGTTTCCCCAAACCAGGTGAATCGGGCAGGAAAATTTGGAACCGAGCAGCCGGATGACAAACGGCGAGCAATAATCTCCGCAACCGATGAGCCCGTCGCAGGCCGGATGGTTGTCAAGCAGGATTTGCAAATGCTGCATGTGGTCGTGGATGTCCGAAAAGATCAGCAGTTTCATTGCAAGCCTTATGGTTTCAGTGGGTTTTGTAAACCTGTCCCGCCAGGCGTTGCTCCCAGGCCCAGGCGCTGCTCATCATGGCGTCAATATCCCGGGAAGGGTGCCAGCCAAGTCTTTCGCGGGCCAGTGTATTGTCTGCGTAAATGCTGACGACATCGCCGGGGCGTCGTGGACCATAGGTTACGTTCAATCTTTTTCCCGACGCTTTTTCAAAAGCGCGAATTGCTTCTAGCACGCTCACGCCATTGCCTGAGCCGAGATTGAACACCTCGCAGTTTTGGGTGTTCCGGCCTTCTGCCAGATAGCGCAGAGCCAGCGTGTGACCATGCGCGATGTCCATGACGTGGATAAAATCGCGGATACAGGAGCCGTCGCGGGTGGGATAATCCGTTCCAAATACGGTCAACTGATCCTGCAAACCGGCGCCGAAACGCGTGATATTTGGAATGAGGTTTTGGGGTCGCCCGAGGGGGACTTCGCCGTTTAAGCCACTTTCGTGTGCACCTCCGGGGTTGAAGTAGCGCAGCAGGATATAACGGTCTGAAGTTCTAACTTTTGCAACTTCAGCGATGATATGTTCACCGAGTTGTTTGGTATGGGCGTAGGGAGATTCGGCAATGGGAAGGGGTGTGTTTTCCGTTACAGGCATCACCTCCACATTGCCGTAAACCGAACAAGATGAAGAAAAAACAAAATCCCTTACGCCGGATTCCGCGCAGCATTGCAGAATATTGGTCAGGCTGTTCAGGTTATTGCGGTAGTAAAGCAACGGGTCTGCCACCGACTCGGGCACGGATTTGAAGGCGGCAAAATGAATGACCCCCGACAAGCCCGGGCATTGCCGGAAAACCTGGCGGGTGGCCCGGAGGTCGGTCAGATCAATATCATGATTGATAACACGCCTACCGGTTACAGCGTGTATCCGCTCCAGCGCTTCTTCCGTTGACCGCGAATAATTATCCACGGAAATCACGTCATAGCCGTGCTCCAGAAGATCAATAACGGTATGTGAACCGATGTAGCCGGTTCCCCCGGTAACCAAAACGGTGTTTGCCATGATAGAGAAAAATCAGGCGAAGGCATCGGTGGTCACCTTGCGCCGAAATCGCGGGCTTGAGACCACCCGCTCGATACCGGTTCGCAAATCAATAAGGTCCTGGTTGAGCAACATCCGCATTTTGGTAATGTCGGGCTTGCGGCGCCTCATGTCCCCTTCTTCCAAGGCTGGCCGGTGAACAATATGCGAATGTGATCCCGTAACCTCAATGATGGTTTCCGCAAGTTCACGGATGCTGATTTCATTGTCGTTGCCGATATTGACGACTTCGTTGATGGCCAGGTCTTCGTACAGGGTGCTCACGCAGGCCTGAATGTTGTCATCAATATAACAGAAGGTCCGGGTCTGGGAGCCGTCACCATAAACGGGAATCGGGTCGTTGTTCAGGGCCCGGTGGATGAACCTGCTCATCACAAAGTCAGAACTCTGTTTGGGTCCGTAGGTATTGAAAAAGCGGAAAATGGTGTAGTCCAGGTCGAATTCCTGTTTGTAGGAACGACAAAATGACTCGCCTACATTTTTAACCACAGCGTAAGGAAGTTTGGAATTCAGCGGGGTGGTATGCTCATTCTGCGGAAATTCAACCGGCTCACCGTAAACCTCCGAGGATGAGGAGTAAAATACCCGCTTAACCCCTGTGCTCTTGCTCAGGTCCAGAATATTTTTAATACCGTCAATATCCTTCAACACGGTAACAGGGTTGTCCAGGGTGCGCTGTACACCCACCACGGCGGCATAGTGAAAAACATAATCGAACGAAAACGAGACCATCACTGGCAGAATGTCGTTGAGGATGTTTACATCGCACTTGATAAACTGAAAACG
>JANNSM010000470.1:0-2257 GCA_031402635.1 Bacteroidota bacterium
CCTAAGTCTGGCGTGTCTGCCAATTCCACCACCCCCGCAAAGGTATTTTGTCTATTGGCCAAGTTTATAGAATGAATTCTTTAGAGGCAAGCGCAGTGTATACTGGCCGCCATTGAATTACCCGGATCCTTAGGTTTCTCCTTGGGCCCGACTAAATCCAGGAGTTCCATCGAAAGTAAGGAGCTTTTCGATATGCATCCAGCGAAATCGTCCTCCAATTAATTGAAGCAATGTAATCAAGGATTGTTCGCCCATCTCGCGACCATCCGGAGTCATGAAGCGACACCGAAAAATATCCACGCAATCGATGTCGGTGATCTGTTCCGGATAGACCACTGCGCCCCGGCTCGAGACCATCGTAAGTTTGAGGCCGGACTTGGCTGCGAATTCTTCCAAAGCTTTTCCAATAACTCCTGGAGTTTCATCAGTTTCGATGAAGATATCGACGCCCACATCCATTCGGGTGTTCGGTTTTGAGAAATTTCTAAAAGTTTCCTGGGGAAGGGAGATAGGATTCTCAGGTCGCTCACGAACTGCGCTAGAACTTCGCCCGAGGTTTCTGATAATCTGATCGCTGAATTCAGCGGTGCCTACCGTCTTTGCTGTGCTCGACGGAATATCAGCCGTGGGCACCTTTCCTTCCTCTAATGTGACTACCAAAGCATTTTTTAGCTTATTAGCAGCTTCGGTCTCTCCGACAAAACGGAGCAACATTACCGCGCTAAGAATCAGCGCTGTCGGGTTTGCAATTCCTTTTCCTGCTATATCCGGCGCGGAACCATGCACTGCTTCGAAAATCGCAACTTTATTTCCGATATTTGCAGAAGGCGCGAAGCCTAATCCGCCAATTAGGCCCGAGGTTAGGTCGCTGATTATATCGCCATTCATGTTGGTCGTTACAATCACATCGAACTGCTCGGGTTTTTTAACGAGTTGATGGGCCAGGTTATCGATCAAGATGTGCTGCGCCTCAATCTCGGGGTACTCTTTTGAGATTTGCTCAAAGATCGTTTTGAACAGGCCTTCAGTTAGCTTCATGATGTTTGCTTTAGTGGCGCAGTGAAGCTTTTTACGACCATCGGCCCGAGCATACTCAAAAGCAAAACGCATTATTTTCTCGGTTCCTTGGCGAGTGATTAGTTTTAGGCACTGAGCGACATTTGGTGACTGCATGTGCTCAATCCCAGCGTAGAGGTCTTCGATATTTTCCCGGACTACAACCAAATCTACGCCTCGCCCGGAGAAGGGAGTCTTTATTCCGGGCAGTTCTCGGGCTGGACGAACGTTGGCGTATGTTTCAAAGAGTTTCCTCAGGGTCACGTTGGCGCTTTTTTCGCCGTAACCAATCGGTGTCTCAAGTGGGCCTTTTAGGACCACGCCGGTTTTTTTTATCGAAGCGATCGTTTCCTGGGTTACTCCGGAGGAGTTGCCGCTTTTAAAAACCGAAGCCCCTGCAGACTGATGATCCCAAGTAATTTTCGCCCCGCAAGCTTCAACCAACTTAAGTGTTGCAGCAGTGACTTCGGGACCGATCCCGTCGCCGGGAATTACAGTAATGGTTCTAGTTTTCATGGATTTTGACTACTTTCAGACGAGATGAAGGTACTTGGTTTTGAAATACGGAACAAGAGTACGACTTTTCGCCCATTATTGCGGCTACGCTACAACTCTTATAGATTAGCTTGGGAGTTTGAGAGCGAAATGAAATTTATTAGGCGATGGTTGGTAGTGCTGGCAGTCTCGGCTGCTGCTTTGTCTTTATTCTCCTTATAACGCATATCCGGAGTGCCATCTGCTTTTGTTTTACCGGATACAGATGCCGACTTTGCGGAAGGAGCTGTTGCAGATACTGTTGCTGGCTTTGCGGTTGGAGTAGATGCTTTGGCTTTTTTATCTTGTGCAAATGAAATTGCATTTACACATAAAAATAGCGCCATTACAAAAATTACTTTTTTCATCTTTTTTCGGGTTTTTGTTAAATTGTAATATACTTTAGTTTTTTTACTTATTGAATAGGAAGGTAACCGGTTAACTTAAATTTAATTATTGATTTCTTTTGTGTAGTAGAAATTAGTGTATCTCTATATAAGTTATCAAAGTGTTTTCACTACTTCCCAAAATACTTTTTTAGGTTTCAGATTTTTATCAAATAACAAAGGATAATCTTTTCTCCCACGAACAGGAAAATTATCCAGCCAACTGCTTCTATCTGAAATATTCCAAAATGTGATGCCGGTGATGGATTTTTTATATTTTT
>JANNSM010000471.1:0-8656 GCA_031402635.1 Bacteroidota bacterium
GTTCTTGCAGGAACCGCTCAAGGTTTGTTAACGCGCTGAAGGCATTTTTGAGGTGCCGGGAGTTTTAGTGAGGCGCCGGGTGTTTTAGTGAGGTGCCCGTTTTTTTATAAAAAGGGCCGGGGGCTTGTCGCTCAGATAAAACCCATTGCTTTAGCCAGAATAATTCCCGCAGCAACAGAAGCATTCAGGGATTCGGCATCTCCGCGCCCGGTGATTTTACAACGGTGTTTCAGTACTTCTTCAAGTTGAGAAGACAGCCCATGGGACTCACTCCCGATGACCAGGATACCCCTTTCGGTAAAAATTAACTCCCGCAAATCCTGTCCCCTTGAATCCGCTCCGTAAACGGGTCTTTGATCACCGGAAAGTACAGGCAGGAGTTCAGCGGTGATGCATGGTACCCTAAACAGAGAACCCATTGCCGACTGGACTACTTTGGGATTGTACCGGTCCGCGCAATCTGGTGAGGCATAAATACCGGCTACCCCGAACCAGTCAGCGGTCCGCAACAGCGTTCCCATATTGCCCGGATCACGGATTCCGTCAAGCGCCAGAATCCAGCCTTCTTTAGGCAGCCGGGCAGGCTCAGCCGGAATGATGACCACCGCCAGCACGGCGTTGGGCATCTCCTGAAAGCTCAGCTTTTTCAGTTCACTTTCGGAAACCGGCTGACAACATTCTTCAACGTCCCGAAGCAGTTCGCGGTGTTGTTCAAGCCAGGATTCCAGGGCGAAAATGCGCTCGATCGTTAAAGAGCTGAGCAGTAACTCCCTGACCACCTTGTCACCTGCGGCAACGAACATCCCGTACCTTTGGCGGAACTTTTTTTGCTTTAGACTTTGCACCCATTGCACCTGTGTCCTGGACACCATGGCAGACAGACTTTGATTCGGGAAAACCACCCGGTCTGGAAAAAACCCCGCAGAATGACGGGGTTTAAGCGTCCATTACTGCCTTGTTTGACGGGGATCGCACTACTCGCTTTGTGGTCATCCTGCAGCAACACGAAATACCTTCAGGATGGCGAGGCGCTTTACAAAGATAGCCGGGTAGTCTGGCAGAATGAAGATGATAAGCAGAAGGGAAAAGAAGAGCAGGGAGATCTTACCTCGGACCTGGCCAGTTTCGAAAAGCAAACGGCCAATAAAAAACTGTTGGGGATCTTTGTTTTTAGGCTTTGGTTCTACAATCAGCTCAACCAGTCAGAGCAGGGTTTTTTGAAGAATTGGGTCAACAACGGGCGGGGAATCCAGCCCGTTAAAAACCTGATCAGGCAAACACTTTATCCCGAAGGCAAACCGGAGTTGCGGCCATGGATAAAAAATAAAATTGGAGAGCCGCCAGTCCTTTATGATACGCTGATCACCACCGAGGTTGCCGGTATCATGGAACGCTACCTGGGCAATTTCGGGTATTTCCAGGCCTCGGTTACCGTGGACCACCGGATTAGACGCCAACGCGGTATTTCCATTTACCAGGTCAGTCCCGGACAACGGCACTATATCCGCAATATTATTCCCGAAATCGACGATACGCTGATCCGTCATTTGATCGCTCAGCCGGAGAAGGACCCGGTATTGCGCGAAGGCGAGCCTTACCGGCTAAATGATCTGGGTACAGAGCGGGTTCGGATCCGCGATACGCTACAGAACAACGGTTATTTTACGTTTGACCGGAATTTTGTCGAGTTTGAACTCGATACGCTCATTGGAAATGGGCAATTAGATATTTATGTTCACATTCTGCCACCGCAGGATGACTCTGTTCATCACCGTTTTAGGATCGGCAACGTTTTCTGTTATCCGGATTACCTGCCCGATGCCGTTTTAGGACAGGATACGCCGGATACCCTGATCCGCCGGGGCATTTATCTCATTTACCGCGATTTAAAATTCCGTCCCTCTGCGCTGGTCAATCCGATTTTTATCAGGCCAGGTGGTTGGTACAATGCTTCGGATCACGTTCTGACTCTCCGAAAATTCACCGAGCTCGGAGCATTTAAGTTTGTTTCAATCACCTACCGAAAGCCGGAGATGGACACCGTTCCGCTCGAGGTCTACCTGTTAGACGCCATTATCCGATTGCAGCCGGGCCCAAATCAACAGTGGTCTGTTGAACTGAATGCCAATACCAACTTTAATTCCCTGTTCGGATCAGACCTGGATTTTGCCTATAGAAACCGAAATCTTTTTCTCAATGCAGACCTGTTTACCTTGAATTTATCTTCCGGGCTGGAAACGCAGGTTGGTGAAGGAGAGACGTTTATCCGCAATGTTGATTTTACCGGTGGAGCTAATCTGGATATTCCAAAATTTGTTGTTCCATTCAAAGTCAGTCGTTCGAGGATGTTCAATCCGGTTACTACTTATGTTGCCCGGTACTCCTATGTTCAGCGCATTGAATACTATACCCTGCACAGCACGTCTACATCGGTGGCATATTCCTGGAAAAGGAATCCGGTTATCGCCCACCGATTCAGCCCGGCGGATATTACCCTGGTAAGACCAACAGAAATTACCGATCAATTCCGGGCCATTCTCAATGATAATTTGCTGCTTACACAAAGCTTCCAACAACAAATTATTCCCTCGGCCAGCTATACTTTTTTGTACAACGAACCCGCACTTCATGGCACGCGCAACGGATTGTTTTTTCGCGGCAGCCTCGAAACAGCGGGAAACTTTGTAAACGCATTGGCCGCAATTAGTGGCAGTAAAGATTCAGTCTACAACATTGCCGGAATTCCGATTGCGCAATTTGGACGTCTCCAGACAGACTTCCGGTATTATTTGACCATAAAGCCTGAAAAAATCTGGGTTTTTCGAATAGCCTCAGGGATTGGCGTACCCTACGGAAATTCATTAGCTCTTCCTTTTATCAAGCAATTTTACGCCGGCGGACCGAGTTCCGTGCGGGCGTGGAGGGTGCGTCGGCTGGGTCCGGGCTCCTTTGAAGCAGTGGACGACCCGGAATTGAATGTCTTTATTGACCAGACCGGAGATATAAGTCTGGAAGCGAATGTTGAATACCGATTTCCAATTTACAAACTGGTAAAAGGCGCACTTTTTGTTGATGCCGGCAATATCTGGCTGATTAAGGAAGATGAAACACGACCCGGGGGGAAGTTTGAAAAGGATTTTATGCGCGATATCGCCATTGGGACCGGTCTTGGACTGCGACTGGACTTCAGCTTTTTCGTGTTTCGCGCTGATTTTGGTATACGGGTCAGAGACCCGGCAATCAGCGGCAGCCGGGCCTGGCTATGGACTCACCCGGAGGATTACCTCGATGATTTCAGTAGAAATACCGAGTTCAATATTGCTATTGGATATCCGTTCTGAACCGTGGAATATTTCTACCTCTTGTCAGCCGCCGCTGCTTGATCAGGCGGGGTTTGAGACCGGGAAGTTTTAACGTTGTGAACCTCCTTCCCAACGATTCGAACCAGCAAAAACAGCAAAACAACACCCACCAGGAAATTCAGCCAAAACGGAGATCCCGGAACCGGAAGAATCGCACCGCAAATGAAGGTGACAGCGCCCGCACAAAGTGCATAAGGCCATTGGGAATGCACGTGTCCCGCGTGGTCGCAGTCCGAGGCCAGCGAACTCAAAATTGTACTCGTTGAAAACGGCGAGCATTGTTCGCCAAAGACCGAGCCGGCAAGCACCATAGCCGTGACCTGGTAGAAGATGGCCAGGATGTTTTCACCCGGCAAACCGGCGGTTAAACCCAGGGCACTGGTCAGCGGAAGCACAACCGGTAAAAACACGGCCATTGCCGTTCGGCTTGAGCCGGTAAAAAATGCAATCAGTCCTGCCAGGCAAAATGCCACGGCCGGCAACCATTGCGGTGGTATTTGGTCATTTAAAATGCTGGTCAGAAATGCCCCGGTATGAAGTTGTCCGGTTACCCCGTTCAGCGCCCAGGCCAGCACCAAAATTGCCAGTGTGGGCAGGATCATTTTCAGGCCGCGCAAAACAGCTTCCGGCAATTCGGACAAAGACAGTGAACGCGAAAAAAGGCTGAATGCAACCGCAACAAATAATCCGGATGATGCAGCCCAAATGAGCGCTGGATAAACCTCCGATTTGCCCAAAACCACAACCAGTAAATCCGAAGAGAAGAACAACTGAATCCGGTTAGAAAAGACTTCGTGATCCCAGAAAGTTGCGTATTCGTGCGCGTCAACACGCAACCCTTCCAGACCGGTCTGCCAAAGCCCGGCCATGGTCATTACAATAAAAGTCAGCAGGGGAAAAAACGCATTGTACCAGGCAGATGTTTTTCTATTTTTCCGATCGTGCTGTTCTCCGCCTGGCAGAGAACCGGAGTTTTGAAGTAGCGCTGAGGGTTGGTCCGAATACCGGGCCTGTGTTTCAGCGCGATACATCGCACCAAAATCGCGCTTCATCAGAATGATCATTCCCACAAAAACCAGCGTGAATAATGGATAATACGCAAGGGGTAATGCCTGAAGAAAAACTCCGTAGGCGTTTTCCCGGACGTCAATGCCGGTTATAGCACCGCTGATGGCATCGAGCTCTCCGCCAATCCAGGTGCTCACAAGGGCAAATGCAACCACCGGAACTGCAGCGTTCACCAGGTAAGCGAGTTTTTCCCGGGAAACGTGAAAACGGTCTGTTATTGGCCGCATAGAATTTCCGGTTACCAGAATACTGGCAAAATCGTCATAAAAAAAAGAAAGACTCAGGAGCCATGTGGCCAGTTGCGCGTTGCGTGAAGACCGGATAACCCTGCCAAGCTTTTCCGCCATGCCGGACAGACCACCGTTGCGGTAAATCACGGATGACAGGGCGCTCATCAGCACAATCAGGATCAGGATCCGGGCATGGTGGTGGTCGGTAACCGCAGCAGCCAGAAAGTATTCAATTGATCCGGTTATGGCGAAAAACCAGTCTTGGGGCTGAAAACCCAGCAAGAGCAAAGCGCCGAAAAAGATACCGGCTAACAGCGCACCAATCACTTCATGGAAAACAAGCACCAAAACAATAACCAAAAGCGGAGGAAGCATGGAGGTCCACGGAACTACGGTCTGCTGTCGGGTTTTAATCCCCCGGGTATGGAAACCGTATTGCGATGTTTTTGGCCCTGACAGGCTCTTGTATTCCAGCCGCAAAGACTCAAACCGGGTGCCTGAAAGCGGCCAGACCGCATAGCCCTGACTAAACTGCAGGGCCTCTCTTTTGTCGTTTATCAGCAACGGGAAAATCCCGGAACATTCCCGGTTGATTGCACCATCCGCCGCAACAACGGAAAGTAAAAGGCTGAGCTGGCCACGGATGTTAATAGCTTCAGCCTGCACCGTTCCGGGCAGGGTTCCCGAATTCGCCAGCAAGGTATCCTCACCGGCAGCTTTTTTACCGGCAGTGTTAATCGCTGTGGCGGAACTATCCGCAAACTCCTTGTTTTTGTAACTGCCGGTCTGTGTGTCAACGGCAATAGCAGAATCTTTGGCAGCTGTTTTCGCTCCATTAACCGCAGGCTCGGCCGGGAATGCTCTAGCCCAGCTTGCAGAAATCGCTATGAAAATCAGCAGGTACAGGCGCATTGGGAAACGTTTCGGGAATGCGGACTAACTTTAGGGTAATTCAAAAAAACCTTTTACTCAACAACATCTGTTTCACGTTTTCCTGAACGGAAAACCCCACAATACTATAAAACCTTACCCACTTGCCCATTGGCGCCGGATTGAGACTGCCTCCTCTTTGAGAATTATCCGGGGCTGATGACTGTACCTCATTCCTCCTCCTCATCTTTTTTGCATGGACATTTTTTCTTCGCATTTTGATTTTCTTACGCGGAAGCCGTCGGGATTTCTCTTTCTTTTGGCATTGTTTTTTTGCGGCACCACTCTTTTTGGCCAATCCTATATTCTGTACCCTGAAGTTCCGGTTCAGGGAGCAGGAGGGGAGCAACTGCAACATGCCTGGACCGGCGGATTGAACAATCCGCAATTCAGCAATATGGATGTCAACGATGACGGACTGCCGGATCTTTTTGTTTTTGACCGCCAGGGCGATGTGCCCATGATATTTCTGGCGGATGGTATCAATGGGGCAGAGGGCTGGACTTATTCCCCGGTGTGGTCTTCAAAATTTCCGGTCATCCGCAACTGGGCGTTTCTTCGCGATGTCAATTGCGATGGCATCGAGGACCTGATCACCTCCCGGGAAAATGGCGTGGTGATTTATATCGCCTCGTTTGACGGAGGGCTTCATTTCGACATAGACACAAGCCGGCTTACGTATGTAGAAAGTTCTTTTACCCGCTTTCTCGGGGTCACGGATATAGATATTCCCGCGCTTGAAGATGTGGATGGCGACATGGATCGGGATGTGCTGACGTTTAATCTCGGCGGGGGATACGTGGAATGGTACCGAAACCGAGCGGCGGAAAACGGTGATCCCTGTGGCCCACTGGATCTGGAACTGGAGGATCAGTGCTGGGGTCGTTTTTACGAAAACGGCATTGCCAAATCCGTCCAGCTTGATACGTGTCAGGGCGGCTCACCCCTTGAGCGTGATGGCGTTCACTCCGGATCCACCCTCATGGCTTTTGACGAAGATGGCGATGGCGATCTGGAATTGGTTCTCGGCGATCTGAGTTTTGACAACCTCAACGGTTTGCACAACGGGGGAACACCGGAAGCAGCCTTGATGACACAGCAGGATACGCTTTATCCCCGCTACGATGAGCCCTATCATCTAAACCAATACCCCGCGGCTTTTTATGCGGATGCGGATCAGGACGGGCGTCCCGATATGCTGGTCTCGCCCAATTCCAAAGTTCTCGGTCGAGACATCGGCAACGTTTCCTTCTATCGCGACACAGGAACGGGGAGTGATGTTGTTTGGGAGCGCCAGGCAGAGGATTTTCTGGTCGGGGATATGGTGGATGTCGGGCGGGGAGCCAATCCTGTTTTCTTTGACTACAACCGGGATGGTCTTGCCGATATCGCCATCGGGAACGGTGCTTATACTCCGGCCGTCGGCACTAAAATCGGCCAGCTCGCTTTGTTCAAAAATGTGGGAACAACCGTTGCTCCGGCCTTCGAGCTCGTGGATGATGATTTTGCAGGAATCTCTCTGTTTGGCTTCGAAAATGTTCATCCTGCGTTTGGCGATGTTGACGGGGATGGCGACGAAGACCTGGTGATTGGCGAGGAAAACGGACTGATTCACCTGTTCGCAAATAACCCCGTAGGCGGTGAAGCCAGTTTCACCCTCAGTGCTCCGGGATGGCAGGGCGTTGACCCCGGCAAGACGTCCACGCCACAATTGATTGACCTGGACCGCGATGGCGATCTGGACCTGTTGATCGGCGAGCGCAATGGGAACATCAATTTCTATCGGAACGACGGTACTCCGCTGTCGGCTACTTTTTCACTGGTCACGGAAACCTTTGGTGGAATTGTGCTCGCCAGCGGCGCAACCAATATCGGCGAAGTGCAACCCTTTGTGGTAGAAGATCCGCTGAGCGGCGAATACCGTTTGTACGTCGGCGAGCGAACAGGACGGATCTGGCGTTATGACAATTGGGAAAGCGATCTGACCGCAACGTTCACACCCCTTGATTCTACCGTTGGGCAATTAGAAGTTGGCGAACGGAGCCGCGTTGCGTTGTCGGACCTGAACGGAGACGACATCCTGGAATTGTTGGCGGGAAATATGCGTGGCGGTCTGAGTTTGTACCGCGAAGGAGAGCCTGTCGGCATTCCGGGTACTCCCCCGGTCGGTCTGCTGAATGTATGGCCCAATCCAGCGTCAACGGAAGTGAACATTCACACCGGAATTTCCGGCGAACAACAGGTCGGGCTTAGCGATGCGCAGGGTGTTTTGCACCGGCAGTTTACGGCACGAGGTCCGGATCAACGCATGGTTTTGCGGGATCTACCCGCGGGCTGGTATTGCCTTTGGGTCCAGTCAGCGCAAATTCACCGGTCTGCTCCGATTTGGATTCAACCGGAAACATCCTACCGATGAAATGGAGGCTGGATCAAAAAGCCGCCATTACGGAATTTAATGGGCTTTCAGCCCTGACATTTTTACCAAACCCGGAAAGACGGCAGGGCATTTATGCGGCTGCAATACTGCTCGCCAGTCTGGCGATGTTGCCAGTTTCCACTTCGGCACAATTCAGGATGGCGGATGAAATCAGGGTGGCATCCGGTGGTGCGGAGCTGACCAATCCCTGGGCCGGCGGGCTTAACCAGCCGCAGATTTCGGCATTCGATCTCAATGAGGACGGCCTCGATGATCTCGTCATATTTGATAAAAGCGGAACGGTTTTCAGCACCTTCCTGTTTGATGGCACACCCGGCACCGCTGAATACACCTATGCTCCCCAGTATGAGCAGGCCTTCCCGAAGCGCTCGGACTGGGCTATCCTCCGCGACTACAACAGCGACGGACTACCCGATCTGTTCAGCTACACTACAGCGGGCTTTGGCGTTTGGAAAGCCGGACGCGACATGATCAGTGGAATGCCTTTTTTCGAACTGATCAATGGACAGGTGCGCTATCTCAGTGGAAGCACCCGACCACCGGTATTTACCAGTAGGGCTGACCTTCCCGGATTTACGGACATGAACCAGGACGGAGATCTGGATATTGTAACATTTGGTACGTTTGGC
>JANNSM010000472.1:0-3613 GCA_031402635.1 Bacteroidota bacterium
CCAATACCGATCAGCACCCAGCTCATAGGCATGTCCAAATCGGTACGAAGGTGATTGATCTTTTCTCCGCCCCTTCGAAAAGCGGCAATTCCTTCGTTTAACGCCATCACCAGCGCGGAGCGGATGGCAACAACTGCCCAAAGCCCCCCCACAACCATGGCGCCAACACCGAGATAGCGCAGCCGGGCGCTCCAAAGTGTGTCGGCAAGTTCGGTGGCCGGAACCCCGGGGGATAAGCCCAAGTCTGCAATAATGGAATCCGAGCCATGTATGCCCAGGTAAACGGGAATGGCGATCCACCAGGTGATAACACCGCCGGCAAAAACCAGCACGGCAATGCGCAAACCGACAATATACCCCACCGCGATCAGCGCAGGCGAAAGGTTCATGCCAAAGAAAAACACGTTTTTTCCTTTAATCCAGGCAGCCTTTTCCAACACTCCTCCCCAAAGGCCAAGGCCTGCTTCGGAAAATTTAACCAGCCCGCCAATTGCAGCGGCCCAGACCAGGTAGAGCACCGATTTGCCCCCCTCCATCCCACTTTTCAATACCTCCGCCGTAGCAATTCCCTCCGGAAATTGCAGTCCCTGCCGCACAATCAGTGCCCGCCGCAAAGGGATTGTGAACAACACCCCGAGGATTCCCCCGCTCAGGGAGATAAAAACCGTTTCGGCATAATTAAAGGTTGTCCAGTAGCCCATCAGGACCAGGGCCGGCAAGGTAAAGATCACGCCTGCCGCAAGGGCCTCCCCCGAGGAAGCAGCGGTTTGAACCAGGTTATTTTCCAGGATCGTCCCGTTTCGAAACAAACGCAAAATAGCCATAGACATGACGGCCGCGGGAATGGACGCAGAAACCGTCATCCCGGCAAACAACCCCAGGTACGCATTCGCAGCGGCAAGGATGACACTCAGTAAAACGCCCAAAACCATAGCCCTCACGGTGAGTTCTGGCATGATCTGGCTGGCAGGGATATAAGGGCGGTGTTCCATTCCGGCTAAGTTAGGTGCCGGGGTTTGAATGGCGAAGTTGACCGGCTTGACCCCGAACGTCGGAGAATATCAACCGATTTATCGCGTGATGCAAAAAGCCTGTGCTATTTTTAAGGTATCCACCTTATGTTCCCCACGTTTGAACCTTTCTCCTTTTTTAAACTTTCCGGCCTCAGGCTGCTGCTTGCGCTACTGATCAGTACTTCGCCAAATCTGTTTGCCCAGCCTGATAACCATGCGGATTCCGGTTCGAAGGACGCCGATCCACGCAGCGGCAGTCTGCAAACGCCTGAGAGCAACGGACTTCCGGAATACGGGGAGTCGCCGGCGCAGACCGGAGCTCCCGGGCCGCGGTTTGTGCCTAACCGCGGGCAATGGGAAGGACCTTTTGCTTACCGGGCCGGGTTGCCTGACGGCGCGTTGTTTGTTGAATCCGAAGGGCTGACCTGGGTATTTCTGGATGGCGGAGATCTGGATGCCGTTGAGGAGGCCAAGAAGTCAGGAAAACAGGGACCGGCAGGGGGTTTCCAGGTGGCGGGCCATGCCTTTCGCACCCGTTTTGCCGGCGCAGCGCCGTTGAATCCGGAGCCATCCCTTGAACCGGAGGCACATTACCGGAATTATTTTCTTGGGAACAATCCATCGCAATGGGCCACCCGTGTTCCCGAATACGCCGCACTCCGGATTCCCGAAATTTACCCCGGAACAGACCTTCTGCTCTATGCCCGTGAAGGTGCCCTCAAATACGATTTTACTCTTCGACCCGGCGCAAGACCTGACCGCATCGTGCTTACCTATGAAGGGTTATCCTCCGTCACCCTTCGGGAAGGCCGTCTGCTGCTTCGGCACAGTGCCGGATACCTTGAAGAAGCCGAACCGGTGGCTTACCAGGACATCAGCGGGCAGCGCCGAATGGTCCCCTGCCGTTTTGTAAGCCGGGCCGGAGGTATTGGTTTCGAGTTCCCGGAGCGATATGATACGCGCTACCCCCTGGTGATAGATCCGGTGCTGGTGTTTGCCACGTTTTCAGGCTCTACCAGTGACAACTGGGGCTATTCCGCAACCTATGACGCCGCCGGTCACCTTTTTGGTGGTGGTATTGCCTTCGGAACCGGGTACCCGACAACGGTTGGTGCCTTCCAGACTGTGTTTGGAGGGGGCGCCTCCTTTCTCGGCTGCGATATTGCCCTGACCAAATACAGTCCGGACGGCAGTTCTCAAATCTGGTCCAGTTATCTCGGGGGAAGTGCCAACGAATTTCCCCAGAGCCTTGTGACCAACGCAGACGGTGACCTGTTTATCTACGGAAGCACCGGCTCTTCCAATTTTCCGATCACCGCCGGCGCTTACGACCCCTCTTTCAATGGCGGCACGTTCGTCAGTGCAACTTCCGTAGACTTTACCTCGGGTTCCGATATTTATGTTGCCCGCATATCGGCTGACGGGAGCCTGCTTCAGGGAAGTACGTTTGTTGGCGGCACGGGGAATGACGGTCTGAACGTTGCAGCAGATCTTCATTACAATTACGGAGACCATGCCCGGGGCGAGATCCTTATCGCAGCGGATGGCGGTCCGATCGTCGCATCTTCAACCTATTCGAGCAATTTTCCAGTAACGGCGGGTGCCGTTCAAGGAACATTGGGCGGCAACCAGGACGGCGTACTTTTTCACCTCAACACCACCCTGGACGGCTTGCTGTGGTCAACTTACCTTGGAGGAAGTCTCGCAGACGGGGCTTATTCGGTCAAGGTGCATGAAGCCAGCGGTGACCTGCTGGTTTGCGGCGGAACGAAAAGCAGCAATTTCCCTACCACGGCTGGTGTTTTGCATACGGCTTACGTCGGCGGAGTTGCAGACGGTTGGGCTATGCGGATGAACGGCGATGCCAGCACAATCATCGCTTCTACCTACCTGGGAACTGCCTCGTATGACCAGGCCTACTTTATTGAACGCGATCAGGATGGCGAAGTTTATGTTATGGGACAGACACGAGGGGCCTACCCCGTATCATCCGGAGTGTACGTAGATCCAGGCAGCTCTCAATTTATTCACAAGATGAATGCCGGTTTAACCGCCACCGTATATTCCACGGTTTTTGGAACCGGTTCCAGCGCGGTCAATATTTCGCCAACAGCCCTTCTTGTTGATGTTTGCGAACATGTTTATGTTTCGGGCTGGGGCGGCCTGGTTAACACGGGATTCAATCCGGCGGTGGGCAGTATGTCCGGCTTACCCCTGAGCGCCGATGCTTTTCAGACCACCACAGACGGTAGCGACTTCTATTTTTTTGTGCTTGCAAAAAATGGGATCAGCCTGCTCTACGCCACGTATTTTGGCGGGGGAACCACCGCCGGGATTGTTTCAAGGGAGCACGTTGATGGAGGGACCAGCCGCTTTGATGAACAAGGGGTGATTTACCAGGCGGTGTGCGCCGGATGCGGAGGGCTGGATGCATTTCCCACCACGCCCGGAGCCTGGTCGGAAACAAACGCCAGTTCAAACTGCAATCTCGGCACCCTGAAATTTCGATTTGACCTCAGCGGCGTGGAAGCGGTTTCCGATGCCGAACCCACCCTGACCGGATGCGCGCCGTTTACCGTAAGCTTTGACAACACGAGTAC
>JANNSM010000473.1:0-4553 GCA_031402635.1 Bacteroidota bacterium
ACCGCCATGGCCTTGAGCGGCTGCATGGGCATGGGAAGCCCGTAAATTACCCCGGTCAGGATTTGCAAAGCGCCAAATACGATCAGCACCGAAGCGGCATTCAGGTCAGTAGCCAACAGGATGCCCAGCACCAGCGGCAGATCGGTGCCAATGTCTCCGAAACTGCCCGCCAGTTCATGGCGGTTGAACCGTAGGTTTGGTGACCATTTTATTCCCATGCCTGCCATCCGCTGTTTATTTTTAAAGGTGTACGCCGTAGCTTTTCTTCATATCGTAATAAAAATAGAGCGGGAATAACGATGTACAGGTTCAATGATCCTCAACACTTTTTCGCCCGGCGCTATTGGATGCCGGACACAGTCCGCATTTGGGCCTTAGTGCTGCTGCTGTTGCCCGCTTTCGCCAGTCGGGCCCAGATGGATTTTACCACCCGGTCTGCCGCAGATCTGAGCTTGTATCCGTTCGTTCATGGCGTGGCTTCCGGTGATCCGCTCTTTGACCGGGTCATTATCTGGACACGCCTCACGCTGCCGGACACCGGAGCCCTGAGCGTTCAATGGCGGGTGGCTGCCGATACGGCAATGACCAATATCGTCAGTACAGGGACAGCCCTGGCAACGGCCAGCCGCGATTACACGGTAAAAGTGGATGTTGACGGACTGGCGGAAAACCAGTGGTACTACTACGAATTTGATTATCAGGGTCGAAAATCGCTGATTGGCAGAACGCGAACCGCACCACAGGGAAGCGCGGATTCCCTGCGAATCGCCGTCTTGTCCTGCACTTGTTATCAATGCGGATACTTTAATGCTTATGCCAGTATCGCCGAGCGCAACGACCTGGACATGGTTCTTCATCTCGGGGATTATTTCTACGAATACCCGGCCCTGGACTACGGGTTTAACCCGAACATTAACCGGCTCGAAGAACCGGAAAACGAAATTGTCACGCTTGGTGATTACCGCATCCGCCATTCGTGGTACAAGCTGGATCCGGACAGCCGACGTATGCACCAGAGCTATCCGTTCATCGTCATGTATGATGACCATGAATTTGCCAATGATGCATGGAGGGGCGGAGCGCAAAATCATGATGAGCTGACCGAAGGCCCGTGGGAGGCCCGGAAGCGCGTGGCCTACCGCGCCTGGATGGAATGGATGCCGGTGCGGGAACCGACCTCAACCGAAGATTACCTGGCCTACCGCACAATACCTTTTGGCGATCTGGTCGAATTCATTGTGGTGGATACCCGCACCCACCGCGACCAGCAGGACCTGTCCAAAATTGATGACCCGGATCGCACCATGCTGGGCGAAACCCAATTCAATTGGCTGACCGGGCGGCTGACTCAGAGCACGGCGATTTGGAAAGTCATGGCCAACCAGGTCATGATGAGCCCGCTGGAATTGTTCCTTGGCAATATCTGGTCTTTTGAGCAGTGGGACGGTTACCGGATTGAGAGGCGCCGGTTGCTGGATACGGTGGTCTTAAACAACATACAAAATTTTGTGGTCCTGACAGGAGACATGCATTCCGGCTGGATATCCGATTTGCGTCACCGGGGCTTCAGCGCCGGGGTTGAATTCATTACCACGTCCAGCACCGCGCTGAACCGCGGAATTTCCACCTGGGCGCCCTCCACGCTTTATGGGCTCAATCCTCATATTAAGTTCGTTGAGGCGAGCAGAAGAGGTTATATGATCGTGGATTTCAACAGGCTGCGGACCCAATGCGATCAGACCTTTTTGCAATCGGTGGATTACAAAACCACGGAGACGGAAATTCTGGCCAGTTGGGAGGTCGAAGCGGGTTCCCGCAACGCCATCCCGTCAAGTTGCGTTTCGGCCCGTGAATATCCTGGCCCACCGAAACCGCCCCTTTCTCCGGTAAACTCCTGCTTTATTCCCCAAAATCCGGAACCACTCTCGGTGAGTGATGTTTCTGCCATGCTTCGCTGGGACAAAAGCCCGGATGCCCGGATGTATAAACTGGAAGGTCGGGTGGCCGGCTCTGCAGCCCTGCCCCTCGAGCGCTATTCGAAATCAACCTATAAGTTCCTCGGCGCGCTGAGTCCGGGTTTAACTTATGAATGGCGCGTAGCCTCCATTTGCAAGGACAGCAGCACTTCGCCCTTCACCGATTGGATCGCTTTTAGCACCACCGATCCGGATTTGAAGCAAGCCGGAAGCGATTCGCTGTCTTTTTTCATGGCGCCGTTTATTCTGAATGTACAGCCCATGCCGTTCCACAACGTGCTTGGATTGCATTTTCAGGTCGAAGGGAAGGGTCTCGTGAGGCTGCAGCTTTTCGACTTTGCAGGCCACCAGGTGTTCGCGCAGGATCTGGGCATGTTTGAACCCGGACTCCATTTCCGCGAAACCGTTGTTGACCAGTTGCCCGAGGCCGGCATTTATCTGCTGCGGCTTTATAGCGGCAATCAGTACGTTGACCGCATTGTGGTCAGGCAATAGAAAAGGTAAGGCCCATTAAGCGAGAGGTTGTTCCAATTCTCCTTCCGCTCCAGGACCTTCCACGGCTTGCGCCACCGACTTCCCAACGCCCAGCGCTTCAGCCATGCCGGTCAGAATCGTGAAAGCCTGCTGCATGCTGCGCACGTTGTCAAAAGTCAGTTGCAGGCGGCCCCGCGCTTCTTTCATCTGGCAGTTGCCCGGGTGACTTTGAACATAGCGTATCAGGTTGCTGAAGATGGAAGAGCTGAAATAGGCGCTCTGCTGATTCTCCAGAAAATAGCAACGCAGTAACTTTTGTTTGAAAATGATGCGTTCAAATCCAAGCGAGACCGCCAGCCAGCGCAACCGAACCCCGTTGAAGAGCTCTTCCACCTGAACGGGCAGCGGCCCAAAGCGGTCGTGTAATTGACGGCCAAAATCAATCAGCCCGGTTTCGTCGGGAATATTGTCCAGTTGGGTATAAAGACTGAGTCGTTCCGCCACCGAGTTGACGTAATGGTCGGGAATCAACATTTCCAGATCGGTGTCAATCTGGCAATCCGTGACGTAGCGCTGGTTGCGTTCCAGTTCTTCGGCAAAAAGATCTTTGAAGTCCGTGCTTTTAAGCTCGGCAATGGCTTCATCTAAAATCTTGTGGTACATCTCAAAGCCGATTTCGGCCAGAAATCCGCTTTGCTCGCCGCCCAGCAGGTTGCCGGCCCCGCGGATGTCCATGTCGCGCATGGCAATCTGAAAGCCACTGCCCAGTGATGCAAATTCCTCAATGGTTTTCAGGCGTTTTCGGGCATCGGTGCTCAGCATGTGGGACGGCGGTGCAAACAGGTAGCAGAACGCTTTCTTGTTGCTGCGTCCCACCCGGCCGCGAAGCTGGTGCAAATCGCTCAGACCAAAATTCTGGGCGTTGTGAATGATGATCGTGTTGGCATTGGGAATGTCCAAACCACTTTCCACAATATTGGTACACACCAGAATATCGTACTGCCGGTTGATGAATTTGAGCATCCGCTCTTCCAGAATATGCCCCTCCAATTGCCCGTGCGCCACCCCAATGTCCATGTCCGGGCACAGCCGCCGGATCATGGCTGAGATTTCTTCGATGTCCTTGACCCGGTTGTGAACAAAGAATACCTGGCCGCCGCGATAGACTTCGTACTGAATGGCTTCGCGAATCAGGTCCGGGTCGAAGGGCTTCAATTCGGTATGGATGGGCTGACGGTTCGGCGGCGCGGTATTGATGATGCTCAGGTCGCGGGCGCCCATCAGGCTGAATTTCAATGTCCGGGGAATGGGCGTTGCCGTTAGCGTCAGTGTGTCAATATTGGCTTTGATGGCCCGGAGTTTTTCCTTGATGGCCACACCAAACTTCTGCTCTTCGTCAATAATCATCAGGCCCAGATTTTTAAACTTGACCTGTTTGCCCACAATGCCATGCGTTCCGATCAGGATGTCCACTTTGCCTATAGCCAGCGCTTCGAGTGTTTCCTTTTTCTCCTTCGCGCTCTTGAACCGGTTGATGTATTCCACCCGACATGGAAAATCTTTCAACCGTTCAGAAAAGGTTTTGTAATGCTGAAGCGCCAAAATGGTGGTAGGCACCAGCACGGCCACTTGCTTGTTATCCGCTACGGCCTTAAATGCGGCCCGAATGGCGATTTCCGTTTTCCCAAATCCCACATCGCCGCAAACCAGCCGGTCCATCGGGCTGGGCGATTCCATGTCGCGCTTGACATCAGCCGTGGACTTTTCCTGATCGGGCGTGTCTTCGTAGAAAAACGAAGCCTCCAGTTCCGTTTGTAAATAGGTGTCCGGCGAAAACGCGAAGCCTTTGGCAGCCTTTCGCTTGGCATAAAGTTGAATCAGGTCGCGGGCGATGTCTTTAACCTTGTTCCGTGTGCGGCGTTTCAGGTTCTCCCAGGCATCAGTGCCCAGCTTGTTCACTTTGGGTGGCTCACCCTCTTTGCCCACATGCTTGGCAATCTTGTGGAGGGCATTGATCGGCACATAAAGCAGGTCGTTGTCGCGGTAAACCAAACGCACCGCTTCCTGCACATGGCCGTTCACTTCGATCTTCTCCAAACCGGA
>JANNSM010000474.1:0-13799 GCA_031402635.1 Bacteroidota bacterium
GGCATCTGCTACGGTGCCCAGTTTCTGGCTGATCATTTCGGGGGTACAGTTTCTTCGTCCGATAAACGCGAGTACGGCCGGGCAAAGCTCGGCTTTGTTGAAAGCGGCAATCCGTTATTCAGCGGCTTGGAAAGCGGCAGCCAGGTCTGGATGTCCCATGGCGACACGATTACGGACCTGCCCGTAAAATTTCACTGTGTCGCCAGTACGGCAGATGTTGCTGTTGCTGCGTATGCGAGCCGGGCCAACGGTCATCCACCACTTTTTGGCCTTCAGTTTCACCCCGAGGTTACCCATTCGGATCAGGGCGCCCGGCTGCTTGCCAACTTTGCGCTGGATATCTGTGGCTGCTTGGGTGACTGGACCCCGGCAGTGTTTATCCAGGAAAGCATCAGCACCCTGAAAAAGCAGATTGGCGAAGGAACAGTCATCCTGGGTTTATCCGGAGGGGTAGATTCTTCGGTTGCGGCACTGCTCCTTCACCGCGCCATAGGCAATCGCCTTCACGGCATTTTCGTCAATAATGGTTTGCTGAGAAAAAATGAATATGAGGAAGTCCTGAAGGCCTATGAGGGCATGGGATTACAGGTCCGGGGAGTAGATGCCGCTGATCGCTTTCTGGGCGAACTTAACGGGGTATTCGATCCGGAAGAAAAGCGAAAAATCATCGGTCGGGTTTTTATCGAAGTCTTTCAGGAAATCGCCGCATTGGAAAGCGATGCACGCTGGCTTGGGCAGGGAACGATTTACCCAGACGTGATTGAATCGGTTTCCATTCACGGACCGGCCATGACGATAAAATCCCACCACAACGTAGGCGGGCTGCCGGAAAAATTACACCTCCGGGTTGTGGAGCCACTCCGGGAATTGTTCAAAGATGAAGTTAGAAAGGTTGGCCGGGAACTCGGCCTTGATCCGGGGATTCTCAACAGGCATCCCTTTCCCGGACCGGGCCTTGCCATACGCATCATCGGTGCGGTGAGTGCCGAACGGGTGACCCTGCTCCAGCATGTTGACCGGATTTTTATTGACAAATTGCGGGAACACGGCTGGTACGACAAAGTCTGGCAGGCCGGTGCAATTCTCACTCCGTTGCAGTCGGTAGGGGTTATGGGCGATGAGCGAACCTATGAATATGTAGTAGCGCTCCGGGCGGTAAGTTCCACCGATGGAATGACCGCGGACTGGAGTCGTCTGCCACACGATTTACTCGGCGAAATTTCGACGGAGATTATCAACCGGGTAAAAGGAGTCAACCGGGTGGTTTACGATATTTCCACAAAACCGCCTGCAACGATTGAATGGGAATAGGATGAAACAAGTGTTTGTTATCCTTGCCGGCATAGCCCTGGGTGCTTGTTCCTGCTCGCTGTTTGGCTCCGGTCAGGATTCAGCAAAAAAGAACAAAGCAGTCACGGTACTGGATCCTGCCGATCCGGGAGAAAAAACTTCGCCCGAGGTAATCCCTGCCAGCCAGTCAACCCCGGATTCGCTGTTGATCAAACCATCGCTACGGGCCGAAAAAGGCCGGTATTCCATTGCCCTTTTGCTGCCCTTTTCGCTCGATCAGCTTAGCCTGGATCAACTCCGGGAGCAGAATCCTTCCAAGCGCAACCGACCATTGGTAAGCCTGGGTATTTATGAAGGCGTTCTGATGGCCATTGACAGTCTGCGCACCCGTGGTGCCGGGCTGGATTTGTATGTTTATGATACCCATAACAGTGCGGATGAAATACGGAGAATTACCGCCAAACCGGAGTTCAGCCAAATTGACCTGATTATCGGTCCGCTGTTTGAACTGGAAATCCAGGAGGCGGCATCCTATGCGCGACAACAAGGCATTCCCATTGTTTCCCCCCTGCGAAAACCAACCGGACATCAACGGTATCCATCCTTTTACGCCATTAATCCCGGAGAAGAAGAACTCATGCGGCTTTTAGGGGCTTCCATGGAGGTTTCTGAGCGGCGCTCCAATATCATTCTGGTTCATCAGAATCAAGGCGAAGAGAGCGCACTCTGTGAGGCCTTTAAAAAAGGATTTAGCGATTCGTTCCGGCTTGCCCAGGTCAGGGAACTGGTCACGACTTACCGCCTGACCGGTCTGGATGCACAACTTTCCGGGGTTCAGCCGAATGTCCTCATCATTCCGTCCCGTGATGAGGTTTTTGTCAATGCCCTGTCACGAAGGCTTGCCGGGCTCAAAAGCCAATACGATATCCGGGTTTACGGTTTAGAGGAATGGCGCAAATTTGAATCCATCACCCCGGACTATTTCAACAGGATCAAACTTCATTACCTGACCCATTACTGGTCGGGTATCCGGCCGGAGTTCCGGCAACGCTTTGAAGACGTTTACCGGGAGCGTTATCACGCGCTGGCCAGCGAATATGTTTACTGTGGCTACGACCTGATGTTGTATTTCGGCAGGATGCTGCAAGTATATGGGCTCAACTGGCCGGAAAGTGCAAAAATGCCCGGGCGTTTTCCCGGCATGAACGACGCCTTCCGGTTCAGACCGGTCAGCGGCGAAGCCGCGGGCACAGACCACCAAAGCAACGAGCTTTTGCATGTGGTCCGCTACCAGAACGACGAGTTTGTGGTTGCCCCTTAACCATTCTTTAAACCATCTATTTATCGGTTCCCGCGCTGAAAAGCACCCTGGCTTTCCGTACCTTAGCTTTTTGATTATCCTCATTTTATGCGCATTTATACCCACCTTCTGGCGGTGCTGATTACCCTGTTCAGTGCCCAAACTCTCCGCTCACAGGTTTCGTCAAACGTCACCTTCCGGAGTCAATTGGATTACACGGCTGAGCTGGCCAACATCTGGGGCTGGTTTAACCCGGTTGACGGCAAAGAATATGCCCTGGTCGGACTCACCACCGGCTTGTCTATCGTGGATGTCAGCAATCCCGCAGTACCCAACGAACTTTTTAACATCCCTTTCGCCAATTCGCTGTGGCGTGAAATCAAAACCTGGGGGAATTACGCTTACGTTACCAACGAAACCGGTGGCGGCTTGCTGATTGTGGATATGTCCAATTTGCCGGCGAGCATCAATACGTATTCCTGGACTGGAGGGGCGCTCGGCTTTTCCACGGGTCATACCATTTTCATTGATGAAAACGGGGTCGCTTACGTGTGTGGCAGCAACGGATCGCTGGGTACGCTGTTCCTGGATGTCGCCGCTAATCCTATCAACCCGCCGGTGCTGGGCAGTTATACCACGCGTTATGTTCACGACTGTTATGTCCGGGGTGATACGATGTGGGCCGCCGAAATCAACAACGGCATTTTTTCGGTCGTTGATGTGAGCAACAAGTCGGCTCCGGTGGTTATGGCTACCCAGTCCACCTCCAGCAGTTTCACCCACAACGTCTGGGTAACCGAAGATGGCCGCTACCTCTACTCCACCGATGAAGTCAGCGGTGCGAGCGTTGATTCCTACGATGTGAGTGATCTTACCGATATCCAGGAATTGGATCGCTTCCGGCCCAACACCACCACCAGCTCAATACCCCACAATACCTACATTCTGAATAACTTTCTGGTAACCAGTTGGTACCGTGACGGGATGAGAATCACCGATGCAACCCAGCCGGATAATCTGATTGAAGTGGGCTATTATGATACTTCCCCGCTCAGCGGTAATGGATTCAACGGCGCCTGGGGCGTTTATCCCTACCTGCCTTCGGGAAATGCACTGGTCAGTGATATCGAAGGCGGACTTTTTGTCCTGACTCCGAATTACACCGGGGCTGCCTTTATCGAAGGCGTGATCACGGATCAGGTAAGCGGAGTTCCGCTGATTAATGCCACCATATCTCTGACAGGAACAACCATGACCGATCTATCCGATTTGTTCGGGCGGTACAGCACGGGTCAGGCAGGAGGTGGCACCTATACGGCGGTGGTATCTCGGGCAGGATATGTCACTCAGACCATTCCGGGGGTGAGCCTTACCACCGCAAGCACCACCACGCTCAATGTGGCTCTTGTTCCGGCATCTTCTTATACGCTCAATGGACAAGTGAGAGATGCTTTGAGTGGTGCCGGCATTTCTTCGGCGAACATTTTGCTCCAATCCGGTGCAACCACGTATCCGGTTACGGCGGATGCCTCCGGCAACTTTAGCCTTTCGGGTTTTCCGAGCGGAGTTTATGATGTCTATGCCGGCAAGTGGGGATATACTACGTCCTTTCAAACTTCCCTATCCCTTAATCCGGGCAGCGGACCGTTAAACATCAACCTGAATTTCGGCTACACCGATGATTTTGTATTCAACCAGGGCTGGACAGTCAGCGGATCGGCAACATCCGGAGTTTGGCAGCGCGGTGAGCCCATTGGTACAAGCTTTTCCGGCTTACCATCCAATCCCGAACTTGACCTTCCCGCGGATTTGGGATCCGAATGTTACGTTACCGGTAATGCGGGCGGTGCCGTGGGGGCAGATGACGTTGACAATGGCAGAACAATTCTTCGCTCCCCGTTTTTTGACTTAAGCGGAGGTGGAAATCCCCAGATCGTTTATTCTCGCTGGTTCTTTAACGCCGGAGGCAGCGGCAGTCCCAATGATTCCCTTATTGTCAAGATCAGCAATGGCAGTACTACCGCAGTTCTGGAAACGGTTACCGCAACTACGCCGGGCTCTGGCACCTGGGTTTCGCGCAGCTACCGCATCCTGGATTTTGTGTCGCTCAGTGCATCGATGCAATTCACGGTAGAAACAGCAGATGCCGCTGCAACCGGTCACCTGGTTGAAGGTGGCCTCGACGGTTTCAGTATCTCGGGAGCTGTGGCCCCGGGCTGCAATCCTCCTGCAAATACCGTGACCACCAATATTACATCCAGTACAGCCCGGGTCAACTGGGATGCCGTTGCCGGAGCTACGGCTTACCAGCTCCAGGGTCGGAAAGCAGGCACGGTCAATTTTCGGAACATCAATACTTCGGCAATTACGCGAAACATCACAGGCCTGAACTCCGGAACCAATTATGAGTGGAAAGTACGGGCGCAGTGCGCTGGCGGCAGCCTGAGCAATTTTACGGCGCTGGTGCCTTTCAGCACGCTGATTCCGCGTCTGGATCAGGGGCTTCCCGTCCTGGATGTTCAACCCAACCCCGCCCGCGAAACCACCCGGTTAATGTTGGATTTTCCGGATAATGCACCCGAAGCCGGCACCTATTGGCTGACGGTATCCGACTTGCAGGGCAGGCAGATGATGAATCGCAGCATCCAATGCAGCGCAGGGCCTTTCCAAGAAGCGTTGGATATTTCGAACTACAGTGCCGGGACCTATTGGATCACGCTTGAAGGCGAGGGCTGGCAAATGCAGCGTGAACTGATTGTTGTCCGTTAACGTTTAACATAACATTCCGGTGGCCTTTATTGCACTGGACAAGATTCATCCGCTATGTCCAACGCTATGTCCAAGTTGTTCCTGGGCTTTGCCCTTGTTTTGTTTACCGGCACTGAGTCGCTTAAGGCGCAGGTGAATATCAATTTTCTAGGGCAGTTAAATTATGCCCAGGAACTCGCCAATATCTGGGGTTGGTATAACCCGGTGGATGGTAAGGAATATGCCCTTGTCGGACTGACAACAGGGATGTCCATCGTGGATGTCAGTGATCCAACTACGCCCGATGAGCTTTATAACATCCCTTGGGCCAATTCGCTTTGGCGCGAATTAAAAACATGGGGTAATTACGCTTATGTAACCAATGAATCAGGCGGCGGATTGCTGATCGTTGATATGTCCAATCTTCCGGCCAGCATCAATACTTATGCCTGGACCGGGGGATCCCTTGGCTTTACCACGGCTCATACCATATTCATTGACGAAAACGGGGTTGCTTACCTCTGCGGAAGCAACGGTGCACTGGGCACGCTTTTCCTGGATGTTGCCGCTGACCCGATCAACCCGCCTGTTTTGGGAAGTTACACCACCCGGTATGTTCACGATACCTACGTTCGTGGTGATACGATGTGGGCCGCCGAAATCAACAATGGCATTTTTTCGGTAGTTGATGTATCGGATAAAAGTGCACCGGTGGTTTTGGCCACCCAAAGCACCACCAGCAATTTCACTCACAATGTCTGGTTAAATGAAGATGCTTCGCTGCTGTTCACCACCGATGAAGTGAGCAGCGCCAATGTAGATGCCTATGATGTCAGTGACCTGTCAGACATCCAGCTTCTGGACACGTGGAAAAGTAATCCGGGCAGCGGGGTCATTCCCCACAACGTTTATATTGTGCAGGACCGTTACCTGGTAACTGCCTATTACCGGGATGGGGTAACCATCACCGATGCAACACAACCGGACAACCTGTTGCAGACCGGATCATATGATACATCACCGTTCAGCGGTGACGGGTTCAATGGAGCCTGGGGAGTTTATCCTTACCTGCCTTCGGGAAACCTGCTTATATCAGATATCGAAGAAGGGCTTTTTGTACTGGGGCCAACTTATGAGCAAGCGGCATACTTGCGCGGTCTTGTGACGGATTCCGTGACCGGTACTCCAATACCGGGTGTGCAAATAGAACTGACGGACGCCCCTGATTTTACAGAAACTACCTCCAACCCGACCGGGAATTACGCAACGGGCAGCTATTCTCCGGGAGTTTACACCGTCAAAGCGTCCAGATCCGGTTATGTTACCCGCGAAGTTTCCGGAGTAACACTTGCTACCGGTTCAGAGACCACGCTTAATCTGGAACTGGCGCCGGTGGCTTCCTTTGTTCAGACCGGCTGGGTTCGCGATTCCATTACTGGTCAACCGGTAGGCTTCGCCAAAATTGCCTTTCAAAATGAAGATACCCTGATCAATACCACGGCAGACGAACTTGGCCAATTTGATCTCCCTGAATTCTATCCCGGCAACTATACCGCTTTTGCCGGAAAGTGGGGTTACCGAACTGGCCGATTTCAGGGCCTTGCGCTTGACGCTGGGTTTGGTCCACTGGTTTTGGAAATCAACCGGGGTTGGTATGATGACTTTCTGTTCCATCAGGGCTGGACGGTCAATACCACGGCAACTTCCGGCCAATGGGCCCGCGACATACCGATTGGCACCAACGATGGCGTCCATGACGTCAATCCCTATTTCGACATTTATGAAGATTTTGGAGAAGCCTGTTTTATGACTGGCAACGGCGGAGGCTCTCCGGGCACGGATGATGTGGACAACGGTACCACCACCCTGACTTCTCCCCTCTTTGATCTGAGCGCTTACGGTGACCCGCATATTCGGTTTGACCGCTGGTTTTACAATGGCGGCGGCACTAGTGCACCCAATGACAGCCTCT
Source organism: Bacteroidota bacterium (assembly GCA_031402635.1). Classification (GTDB taxonomy): domain Bacteria; phylum Bacteroidota; class Bacteroidia; order Chitinophagales; family BACL12; genus WGOA01. The sequence continues at coordinate 7,311 of JANNSM010000474.1, forward strand.
TCTTAAGGTTACACCAAGGCCTTACCATCAGAAAAGTGGATATGGTTACTGATGGAGACCCGTTTGAAAGCCAGTGGCGTACCCGGGACATCCGCGTGCAGGATTATTTCCTTCCCGGCCCTTCTATGCGGTTCAGCGCAGTAGCCAGTGATGCTTTATCTAGCGGCCACTGGGTCGAAGGGGGGCTGGACCGCTGGTCAGTCTATGATGCCGCCGCAACGGCAGTTCCGACAGCCGGCATAGACTTACCGGCCCTGAATCCCTGTGCAGGCCTTGGGGTAACCTTCCAGGACGCGTCTGTTGGTTATCCCATAACCTGGTTCTGGAGTTTTCCAGGAGGAACACCGTCAGAAGCGTATGAGGCCAATCCCACCGTGATCTATGAAACACCGGGCGTTTATTCTATCAGCCTGACCGTTTACAACGGCAACGGCACGGCAACCGTCGTGCTTTCGGATGCCATTTCCGTGTTGGATTCCCTCTCGCTTGAATTAAACAGCACGCCAAGCCTTTCCGGCACGGACGGCACGGCAAGCGTCAATGACATCAGCGGTGGTACTCCACCGTATGTTTATCTATGGAATGACCCGGCCGCACAGACAACCAAAACTGCAATCAGCCTGGCTCCCGGCACCTATACCGTCATGGTAACCAGCAGTGAAGGGTGCAGCGCTTCCGGGACTGTAACCGTTTCAGATCGCGTTTCCGGTGTACCGGTTAATAGCCTTGCCGCCGGCGTCAGTCTGGCACCAAATCCTTTTACGGCATCGGCTACCATCACTATAGACAACCCCGCCATTGACCGTTGGGAGGTTCGTGATGCCGTTGGGAGGCTGGTTGAAAGCGGCATAGTTTCTGCAGGTAATTCAACCCATTCCACAGCGTTAGGAGCGGATTGGCCATCTGGTCTCTACCACTGGACTTCTTTCGGTCAGCATGGATTCATCGGCAGCCTGTCGCTGATTAAATCAATACCGTGATCCGATACCTGGCAGCCATCGGAATCTGCTGTCTGCTCCTATTTCCTCCGCAAAGCGGCAAAGCACAGCAAAACCTTGACCTGGTTGGGTACCTGCCTTACGCCGCAGAACTCAGCAATATCTGGGGATACGTAGCACCCGGCGGTAGGGAATATGCCGTGGTCGGCACCTTTGAAGGTGTTTCCATTGTTGATCTGCAAGACCCGGAAAATCCGGTGGAAGTGGTTTTTATCCCGGGTCCCAAATCCATCTGGCGAGAGCTGAAAGTTTGGGGCGATCACGCCTATGTAACCAATGAAACCGGAGGAGGTCTGGCCATCATTGACCTCGGCAACCTTCCGTTGAGCGCGGACACCACGTCTTACCGGGGTCGGGGACTTTGGACCGCACACACCCTTTTTATTGACAGCAACGGAGTGGCTTACGTTTACGGAGCCAATATTGATAACGGAGGCGCTACCATGCTGGACCTGACCGTTGACCCGGAATCGCCGGTATTCCTGGGAGCTTATACCAACCGATACGTTCACGATGGATTTGTGCGGGGAGATACCCTGTGGGCTGCCGAAATCAAAGTTGGTGAGTTTTCTGTTGTGGATGTTTCCAACAAAGCCGCCCCGGTCGTGTTGGGCTCACAAAAAACACCGATAGGTCTCACGCACAATTCCTGGCTTTCCGACGACGGAGCTACCCTGGCCATCAGCGAAGAATATCCGGCAGGGAATATTGTCACCTATGATGTCCGGGATCCATCGGACATCAATGAACTCGGCCGGTTCCGCAGTAACTGGGAAACTAATATTATTCCTCATAATGTATATTATCTCTCCGACTGGCTGGTTACCAGTTATTACCGGGACGGTGTAACCCTGACCGATGCCAGCCGCCCCAATAATTTGGTGGGCACTGGATTCTTTGATACTTCACCGTTTTCTTCGGATGGCGAATTCAACGGCTGTTGGGGAGTCTATCCTTACCTTCCTTCCGGCCTGATCCTCGCATCTGATATTGAGGAGGGGTTATTCATCTTGCGGCCCCAATACAAACGCGCTGCTTACCTTGAAGGCACCGTCCGGGAAAGCCTGACCGGAATTCCGCGAATCTATTCCCGGGTGGAGATCATGGGTACCAACGCCCGTCAGTTCATCACCGATTTTACCGGGGAGTTCCGCACCGGAACCGCAGATTCCGGTTTGTTTACCGTCCGGGTTACGGCATCCGGTTGTGCAACAGCGCTTTATCCGGGAATTGAGCTAATTCCAGGACAGGTAACCATCCTGGATGCCGGGTTAGAATGCACCGGAACCGCGGTCCCGGACATTTCCGTACCGGAGGCCTGGGCAGCCGTTCAGCCGGTGGTATTTGGGGAATCAACCGTTCTTAGCTGGGATTTTGGTTCCCGGTGGAATGAGGAGGCCCGTTGGGAATGCCTGGATGCCGCCGGAAGGGTCTTGTGCCGTGGGCGAATGAACCAGCCGGCTGGATCCGAGGTGCTCGGCGCGGACTTCCCGGACGGATTTTACCTGATCCGCGCAACCAGCGGATTCGAAAACTGGATTCTCAAAGCCATCAGGCGCTAGCTGCCCTTTCCACCAGATTAATAGCTGGTTTATCACTGGTTTATCACTGGTTTACCACCGGTTTATCGGTGGTTTATCCAATCCACGGGAGACCTTTCCCGGGGCAGAATTTTACTGCTGCAAATCCCTATATTTGCCCTTCTGTTTAAAATCTCATTCACAGAGACATAGTTATTACCCATGCAGGGAAAAGGTTTAGTCAGTGCAGTATTCATACTGCTTATTGTCGCTTGCACCTATCAGCTTTCGTTTTCGTTCGCCGCAAGGCGGGTTGAATCGAAAGCGAGATCTCACGCTGAACAGGCCATCAGCGGACTTCCGGCAGATATGCCCATTGAAGACCGGGAACACCTGCGGCTGAAAGCCGAACAGGAGTACCTTGACACCCAGTTCAGCAGGAAGGTACTTTTTTGGTACACGTATCAGGACTGCAAGGAACGGGAGCTCAACCTCGGCTTGGACCTTCAGGGCGGTATGAGCGTTGTCATGGAGGTTTCCAATTATGACCTTGTGCGAAAACTCGCCGGTCGCAATGAAAACGACCCGGCATTGATCAAAGCGCTTGATGAAGCCGTACGGCAGGAAGGACAGGGCCAGGGCGACTTCATCACCGAGTTTGTCGGTGCTTACGAGAAACAAAACCCCGGAGGACAGATCGTCACGCTGTTTGCCAGCATTGATAATGAGGAAGAACTTGACCGAAGCGCTACAAACGCTCAGGTTGTTCAATACCTTGAAAAGAAATCGGCGGAAGGATACCAGGCTACCCTGACTAAACTCCGTCAGCGTATTGACCGTTTTGGCGTGGCTCAGGCCAGTATCACCCCGGTAGAAGGTCAGGGTCGAATTGTCGTCGAATTGCCAGGCGTGGACAACCCGAAGCAAGTTAAGAAACTGCTTCAGGCTACGGCCAACCTGGAGTTTTGGCAGTCGCAAACCCTTAATCAGGATTTTTACGACCGGCTTGAACGGGCAGACAAACAAAGTGCTGCACTTGAAAAGCTTGGTCAGCTCGGTGGTGAAGCTGCTAAAACCGACGATATCTCCTCTTCCACCGAAAGCCCCGCAATTATCGGTGAAGAGGCTGAACCCGCGGAACAGAGCGCCGAAGAATCCCTTTCCCAATCCCTTGGTCTGGATAATCCGGATAGTCTGACCGCAAAAGCTGCGGGTGATACGGCCGGTCAGGGAGGCCTCACCACAGACACCGGCTCAACGAACCAAGACGAAACAGCAGCGGCAAAGCAAGATTCACTGCCCGCAGGCCCGCTCTTTAGCAGGGTTCAGTTTACCCAGAGTCCGGGCATGATCGGGATTGTCAACGAGAGCGACACCGGAATGGTCATGACCATTCTCACCACGCCGGAAATTGCCCGGGATTTCCCGCTACACCGCTTTGCCTGGAGCGCCCTTCCAACCAAAGACGATGAATCCCTTTTTGAGCTTTACGCGCTGATGTTGTCGCCGGACGGCGGCGACAAAGCCCTGCTCGAAGGCGACCTGATCAAACTGGCCAGGGGCGATTTCGACCCCGTAAACGGTCAGCCGATTGTGACCATGGTCATGAACGCCAAAGGAGCCAAGGACTGGGCTCGCGTGACCACCGAACACGTCGGCGATAATATCGCCGTTGTTCTGGACAACCGGGTTTACTCCGCTCCGGTCATTCAGGAACCCATTACCAACGGCTCTTCCCGGATTTCCGGCAACTTCGATCCCGAAGATGTCACCACGCTGGCGAGCATTCTGGAAACCGGTAAGCTCCCGGTCAAATCCAGAATCGTACAGGAAGATATGGTTGGTCCCTCCCTTGGTTCCGAGCAAATCCAAAGGGGAATTCTGTCACTGGTTATCGCGATTATCGTCGTGATGATTTTCATGATCGTTTACTACCGCACCGGCGGGTATGTAGCTGACCTGGTTCTGTTGGTCAACATCTTCTTCATCTTTGGAATTCTTTCCGCCTGGGGGGCAACCCTCTCCCTGCCCGGCCTTTCGGGCATTGTGCTTACGGTAGCTATAGCTGTAGATGCCAACGTACTAATCTATGAACGGGTGCGGGAAGAATTATTAAAAGGCAAAAGTTTGGTGAAGTCTATTGCCGATGGCTATACACATTCGTATTCGGCCATCATAGACTCAAACCTCGCCATCCTGATCGTAGCCTTTATGCTCAACGCATTTGGCCTCGGCCCGCTGCGCAGCTTTGCCATCGTGTTGATTATCGGGATTTTTTCATCCTTGTTCACCGCGATTTTCCTCTCGAGGATCGTGTTTGACCGCTTGACCTTAAAAAATCGTCCAATCCACTTCTCGACCCGTTGGACAGAAGGAGCATTAAAGAATATAAAATTTGACTTCGTCGGCAACCGGCGTTGGTTCTACCTCAGTTCCGGGATTTTGAGCCTTGCTTGCATTCTCTCCCTGGCCACTTCCGGGCTTAACCTCGGTGTTGATTTTAAAGGGGGAAGGACCTATACCGTCGCTTTTGATCAGCCCGTCAGCCCGGAAGAAGTTCGCAGCGCTCTGGGAGCCCAATTTGATCCCAACATCCTCGTTAAAAGTTACTCGAGCCAAAACCGCCTGAAGATTACCACGGCAAAAGATATTGATAATACCAACCCCATTCAGGACAGTTTGACCACTGCAGAGCTCTTCGCCGGGTTGAAGCCCTTTTATACCAATAAGTCGCTTACGTTCAATGCCTGGGACCAACAGTACAAAGAGCAGCAGCAAAAGGTCCAGGCGAGTATTGCTCAGGACATCAAACAGTCTTCCTACAAGGCAGGTATATTTTCCATCCTGGGCATCTTCATTTATCTCGTATTTCGGTTCCGCAAATGGCAGTTTGGCCTCGGTGCCATTGTGGCAACCGTGCACGACGTTATTGTTGTCCTCGGGATGTTTTCACTCTTGCGAAACGTCATGCCATTCTCGATGGAAGTCGGTGAAACCTTCATCGCAGCCATCCTGACCGTTATCGGGTATTCGGTTAACGATACCGTGGTGGTGTTTGACCGGATTAGGGAATACCTCCGGGAATCAAAAGCGGGAACTCGCTCCGAGATTATCAATTCTGCGATCCAGACAACCATGAGCCGCACGATCATTACCAGCCTTACCATTGTGTTGGTTGTGCTCGTTCTTTTCTTATCCGGTTCAGACCAGATCAAGGGCTTTGCCTTTGCCATTCTGATTGGGGTAGTCATCGGTACCTACTCTTCCATCTGCATCGCTACCCCAATTATGGTTGATCTGAGCAAAGACGACAGCCTTCGGCAGTTGAGCCCTGGAACCACCAAAAAAACACCGGTTAAAGCCTGAGGTTATCTTCACGGAAGTTTTTTTCCGTTAACCTGAAGAAACACATTATAAAAACGCCCCGCTGAAAAGCGGGGCGTTTTTATGTTTATGGTGATCGATCCCTGATCGCTGAAAAAGCCGGTTCAGACGGGATTGCCTTTGCGATAGTCTGTCAGAAATTTTTCCAACCCAACATCGGTCAACGGATGTTTGAGCAGCCCGGTGATGGACGACAAAGGACAGGTTACGATATCGGCGCCGACCTCTGCGCACTGAACTATATGGAGCGAACTGCGAATAGAAGCTGCGAGAACTTCTGTTTCAAACCCGTAGTTGCCATAAATATTGACGATTTGTTCAATCAGGGAAACGCCATCCCAGTTGGTATCATCAATCCTGCCCATAAACGGGGATACCATGCTGGCTCCCGCTTTGGCGGCCAGCAGCGCTTGACCCGCCGAGAAAACGAGGGTGCAATTTGTACGGATCCCTTTTCCGGAAAAGTACTTCAGGGCTTTAACCCCGTCAGCGATCATCGGTACTTTAACCACGATGTTAGGGTGCAGTTCGCTGAGCATCTCCCCTTCCCGGACCATACCATCAAAGTCGGTGGCAATCACTTCGGC
>JANNSM010000475.1:0-2972 GCA_031402635.1 Bacteroidota bacterium
TGTTCTGCGCAGAAGTTTTTGGTTGGCCCATAAGCATTGAAATCTATGTTAACCTGGAGGTAACTGTGGTGGAATCCAATGAGTTTGTGGACTTTGGCATGTGGGCTTTGTCAGTCAACTTCTGCCTGTCCAGACTTTTACTAACAGGGTAAAACCGCCAAATAGGCGTCATCAACTTTGACGAACTTATATAAAAATTGGAATGGGCATTTCAGGCAGAAGTCTGTTTGACTTTTTAAAAGATAGCGAGTATCTTAGCCTGATGCTGATGCACAATACATCCATGAACTGTCAGAACACCTGTTGTCAAAACACCTTACCGGGAGTTTAGCTGGCTTGTATTGTTGCATGCCAAACAGCCTCCCGGTGACCCCGGGAGGCTGTTTGGTTTTTATCCGGGGTCTCTTGACGAGAACTCTTTATGTGTTGAAATGGTTAACGAAATGGTAGTGGTTAGAGAGAGGATGGTTTGGTTTCTGTTGCGGATCCTGAGAAAATCCGCAAATCGTCTGGACTGCCCGGAAATGGTAGTTGTTAAACGGTTTCCGGGCAGCCACCAGTCGGAATTTGCCTTTTCAAATTCAGTATTTTATCCATGGCAGTAATAACCGCCGCTTTTACTTCCCCGCTCCTTGTTCGCGCTGAAGCGCTGGAGTCGTTCATCGGCAACACGCCTTTGCATCGGCTGGGCAGCCTGTGCCTGCCCGGTGTAGAGGTCTATGCAAAACTGGAATGGTGCCAGTTGTCCGGGTCTGTAAAAGCCAGGGCAGCTTTTCATATGGTGCGCGATGCTATCCGGCTGGGTCATTTTGACACCATGCCCGGAGGAGTTCAACGCAGCATCCTGGATGCCACAAGCGGAAATACCGGAATTGCGTTGGCCGCCATTGGAGCGCAGTTAGGCATTCCGGTTACCCTATGCCTTCCGGCCAATGCGTCTTTGAAAAGGAAAGATATGCTCAGGGCTTTTGGCGCTCACACCATCCTGACTTCTGCTCTTGAAGGAACGGACGGAGCCCAGCTTAAAGCCCGCGAACTCGCCGCTCAATACCCGGACCGTTACGTTTACCTGGATCAGTACAACAACCCGGCAAACCGGCGCGCCCATGAACTGGGAACTGCTCAGGAAATTCTTGCAATGCTGGAACCAACCCATTTCGTGGCCGGACTGGGCACAACGGGTACGTTTAACGGCACGGCAAGCGCCCTGAAAAGAGTTCTTCCCAGCCTGAACGCCATCGTGTTACAGCCCGATGCTCCGATGCACGGACTGGAAGGCTGGAAGCACCTTGAAACAGCCGTTGTTCCAGGAATCCACGACCCCTCGGTGGCCGATGAAGTCCGCAACGTCTGCACACGCGACGCTATGGAAATGGTTCGGTGGCTGGCCCAATCTGAAGGCTTGCTGGTCAGTCCCTCTGCGGCGGCCAATGCGGCCGGCGCAGCGCAACTGGCCCGGGAGTTGGCCGAGCGCGGCGTTAAGGCCCGAATCGTTACTGTGTTTGCCGACGACCTCAGCAAATACGAGGAAATTTTTCACCAAATCTGGCCATCAGAACAAGCAACGGCATAAACTGTTATTACCGTAATGATCATAAGGGCAATGGCCCTGAAAAACCCCTCCACCATGTCTTCTGATCAAACTGCACCTTTCACCGGCCGCGAAGCCGGAACCCGGCTCAACCTCAGCCCCGATGCGGAAAGTGTCATGCGGCTGGACGCTGCCGAAGCCTATCCTTTTGAAGCTTGCGGCTTCTTCTTCGGGCATATTGACGGCAATGAATTGCACATTGCCGAAGCGTTGCCCATGCGCAACGCCGTTGATGAAAACCGCGAGCGGCGTTTCGCCATTTCTACCGAAGACTACCGGCATGCCGAAGAGCAGGCTGAGCAATTTGGCCTCGATCTCTTAGGCGTTTACCACAGCCACCCCGACCATACGTCCTTGCCTTCGGAACACGATCTGCGCAGTGCGGTTCCCGGTTTTTCGTACATCATTGTTGAAGTTCGAAATGGCAGACCGTTCACCTTGCGGTCATGGACCTTAAATAATGAGCGCCGTTTTGACGAAGAGCCCGTGGAAACCGTCATTACGGAACTGGCTGCGGATTTTGCTTACAATCAGACCCGGTTTTCCTGATCCTAAGCGCTTCGATTTTTCTTTTTCTTTTCAGAACACTCGTTCTAAATCATAGTAAGATGTCCGTTCCTGTGCCTTCTGTAAGCATCATGATTCCCTCGCCACTGCGAAAGTTTACTGGCGGGCAGGCCAAAGTACAGGTCGCTGGTCAGGATGTCAGTGCGGCTTTCCTCGATTTGGCCGGGCAATTTCCCGACCTGGCTCCTCATTTGCTTGACGGCGACGGAGGCATCCGGGAATTCCTCCGCGTTTATCTCGGTGACGAAGATATTCAGGCGATGGACGGTTCTTCCACCGCACTGCAACAGGGAGATATTGTCAGCATCGTGCCTGCCATTGCGGGTGGAAGTGCAGACCGGGTTTCCACCCTGCCAACACCTGCCCAGGCCCGGGAATCCGGTGCCGGCATAGGTTTCAGCCGACAGGAGCTGGAGCGGTACAGCCGCCACCTGATCATTCCGGAATTCAATATTCAGGGCCAGCGCAAGCTCAAGGCTGCGAAAGTGCTGGTGGTCGGAACGGGAGGTTTGGGTGCGCCGCTGCTTCAATACCTCGCCGCCGCTGGCGTCGGAACGTTGGGCATTCTGGATTTTGACCGCGTGGAAGACCACAACCTTCAGCGCCAGGTGCTTTTCAGCACCGCTGATGTGGGCCGATCCAAAGTAGAGGCCGCTGCCGAGCGCATCCGCGGATTGAATCCCTACATCACCCTTCGACTCCACGATGTGCAACTCACCCGGCACAATGCCCTGGAGATCCTTTCGCAATACGACGTCATCGCAGACGGGACCGACAATTTTCCCACCCGCTACCTGGTCAATGATGCCTGTGT
>JANNSM010000476.1:0-4373 GCA_031402635.1 Bacteroidota bacterium
GGGAAATATCCTGTTCTCCGCGCGGAGATCTTATCTGCAGTTTTTGTTCAAGGCGCTTGATTTGCCTTTTCTTCCTACTTACAACGATTTTCAGTTTCGGTACAAAATCCGGTTTGATCCTTCTAACGAACTGACCTTTCTTGGATTGGGTGCCATAGACCAGTTTGTCCTGAACCTGGATGCCAATGAAACAGAAGACCAGCAATATCTGCTGGATCTGTTGCCGGTAAACGAGCAATGGAATTATACCATTGGGGCTGTTTTCAAGCACTTCCATCAGACCGGTTATATCACGGCAGTGGCAAGCCGCAACATGTTGGATAATACCGCGGTCAAGTACGCCGGAAATGATGAGTCCAGTGCCGATAACCTTTTACTGGATTATGAATCCCGGGAGATGGAAAACAAATTCCGGCTGGAGAATACAAGCGTGCTGTCTGGCTATAGAATTCAGGCTGGGGTTGCTTACGAGTATGTTCGATACACCAATCAGACGTTTAACAGAATTTACGATGCCTCCGGACCCCTGACCATTAATTTTTCATCGGCGCTCGATTTTCACAAGTATGGATTGTTCGGACAGGTCAGCCGTTCGTTTGCTTCTGAGCGGATAACGCTGTCGGCGGGCTTGAGGGCTGACGGAGCATCCTACAGCAAGGACATGAGTAATCTGCTCGACCAATTTTCCCCGCGGATCAGTGCGAGCTGGACCTTTGCTCCTGATTGGAGCCTGAATGCGAGCGCTGGACGGTATTTTCAACTGCCGGCCTATACCGTGCTCGGTTACCGGGATGGAGCTGGGGAGCTGATCAACCGGGAGAATGGCGCCACATATATTCGCGCTGACCACCTGGTGGGTGGTTTGGAATACAATACCCGGTTCAATACCCGGTTTACGGTCGAAGGTTTTTATAAACGCTACTCAGGCTATCCGTTCCTGATTCGCGATTCTATCGCGCTGGCTAACCTTGGCGCAGATTTCGGGGTTATTGGCAATGAGCCCGTTATTCCCACTGGGGAAGGGCGGGCTTACGGGGCTGAGTTTATGGCGCAACAGAAATTGTACAAAGGATTTTATGGTATTGTTGCTTACACCTACGTGATCTCAGAGTTTCAGGATCCACAAGGCGCATATATTCCATCCTCATGGGACAACCGGAGCATCGTCAGCATTACCGCAGGGATGAAATTCAACCGTAACTGGGAGTTGGGCGCCAGGTTCCGATACGCAGGCGGATTGCCCTTCACGCCCTATGATGTGGCTACATCCTCGCTGATCAGTTCATGGGAAATCAACAACAGCGCCGTTCTTGCGCTCGATCAGCTCAACAGCCTGCGTTTGGGCTCCAACCACGGGCTGGATGTCCGCCTGGACAAGAAATGGTTCTTTGCCAAATGGAATCTGAATCTTTACCTGGACATTGAAAACCTTTACAATTTCAAGTCACCGCAGCAAGACTTTTTGGTTCCTCAAACCGGCGCAGACGGAAATTACCTGATTGACCCGCTGGATGATCAGCGATACCTGATGAAAAATCTGGACAATTCCGGGGGAACGACTTTGCCCACGGTGGGCCTGATTATCATCATCTGATTGTCGGGCTCAGACTTTGCGGCCTGCCGCAACCAATCGCCGGCATTGTCCTACCCAGTCTTCCCGCCTGATCCGGCCAGGCAGGATTTCGATCGCATCGTTTACACTCCGCACCTGATCATCGCTAAGCCGGGATAACTGGTCATAAGTCCTGATGCCAATTCGGATTAACCGCTCTGCCAGATAGGGGCTAATTCCCTGAACGCGGGTCAGGTCATCCTGTTCGTCCGGGGGCACTTCGCCGGTGATGGAAATGCCGATTTCCTCCAGAAAGCGAAGATCTGCGGGCCGGTCGTGACGTCCTGGCACGAGACCCAGCGCCACACGCCGTTCCAATTCAACATGCTCGTATTCCAAAAGGTCGTAGCGATCACGCAGGGCCATATAAATTTCGGGATCCACTCCGGCGGCAATTCTTTCCCTGAGCTCCTCTATTCGGCCGGTCGCTTTGTCCAGTTCTTCCTGGCTTTCCCGAAGCAGGTCTTTTGCGCTAACAAGATGCGCTTCCAGTGACCGGCGTTGCTCACGCGCACTATAAAATGCGCTGAACAATCCAATACAAAATGCCCCGAAAAGGCTAAATGCTAGAAAAATAAGTTCTGCGACCATAGGATGAAACAAGGTTCAACGAATCATGATTTCTACTCTCCGGTTGGCTTGCTGGCCTTCTTTTGAACCATTGTCCGCAACGGGTTTACGTTCACCGGCGGTTTCTGATTTCAAACGGGATTCAACAACACCGAACTCCTGTAATCTTACTTTAACTGAGGATGCCCGGGCAGCACCAAGCTGCTCATTGAATCCGGAGCTGCTGATATTGCAGGTATGTCCGGTGATGCATACGGATTTTTCCCGGTGCTGGTTCAGGTATTCTGCCAATCGGGTAAAAAATTGCTCCGTTTTTTGGTCAGAGGGCAGTTTACTGCTGCCGTAGGCAAAGTCCAGATTGCGGGTTATCACCACGACGTCGCCATTTTCGCCAATTGACGGCATTTCGTTCTTGTTCGTCGTTGGTAAAAACTGTGTTTCTTCCGTGAGTGAAAAGTGGAAGTAACCATCCATTTCAAGGGCTTCGGGCGTGACCTGGCGCAGGACGACGATGATTCGGGAGGGCAAAATTCCGCGTTGTGCAAGTTCAGTTCGAAGGGAATTTGCCCGTTCCAGCCCAGCTTGCTCGCCGGTAGACAGAATTGCCTTTATGGAGTTCCCCAACGTTTCAGAAGCGGTGTGCCGGCTGACTACCCGTAAATCCTGATTCGTCTGGGTTTTGAGCTGATTGGCCAGGTTATCCAACAGGGCTTTTGCGGCCAGTCCGATTTCCGGTTTACTGCCGTCTGGCGGAAAGTGAAAATCATTTCGCGCCAGTTGCGCCGTCAACGGATACTTTTCCGAGGTGAGATTTTTAGCAATGGAAGCTGCCGGAACGTCATCTTCGGGTTGCCCGGGCGTTCCTGTGCTCTTCGGTGACCCCGGAACCGGATCTCCGGTACTTTCTTTTCCCTGACGGTTAGAGGCCGGCAAACCCCGTGTTCCTGATTCGGCTCCAGGTGAAAACCCAGCCGTGGAATACCGGGTGGCAGGCGAATGGCTGAAAAAGCGTTGATAGAGAAAAAGGCTTGAACTTCCCCAGACCAGGAATGCTACCAAACCGGGCAACAAGTTTCGCATGAATAGAAGCTATAAATATTTTTGATAATGATAATCAGGAATCTGTACAAGAGCGGTTAAAGTTACACTTCATGGCATAAGCAGTTTGTAAATCACGCTTTTGTCCGATTTTTTTTATTCCCTGATGCTTGAACGCCAACGCCGTCCAACCGTGTGAGGAATACAGCGGGTGTCCTATATTTGCACTCCCTGACGAGCCATTGTGCAACCCACCGGGAGCGTCACGTGCAACACATCCGGGAACAACTCGCGCAACTCCTCCAGTAAAGCACCAAGTAAAGCACCGGGTAAAGCCCCAAGAAAAGCACCAAGAAAAGCACCAGGTAAAGCACCGGGTAAAGCACCGGGTAATTAGCTCAGTTGGTTCAGAGCGCCGCCTTGACAGGGCGGAGGTCACTGGTTCGAATCCAGTATTACCCACCACTCCTGAAGACCCTTCCTATGGAACGGGTCTTTTTTTATGGAAATATGGGAGGAACATCGGGCAGACCCAGGACAATAGCCTGGCGGATTATACCGGCACTTTTGGCGTTGCCCTTAAGGAATAAATTACCCGGCCTTGTTAGAATCAACCGGTAGCTTGATCCGCGGGCCGGAATTAGGGTATTGTCGCAATCGAATAGATTACCCAATCTGTGTTTCGGGCCAATTCCTGCAAAGGCAGTTTTACTTCGGAAAAGGTCAATACGTGTGTAACCCCCTTTTTTTGTAAATCACTTAAATCATCGCTGTTCAGGTTTCGAAAATTATGGTCAGCGTATTCATAACGCCTGGCTGAGGGAAGGTCCTGTTGCCACGAAATACCATAAATTGTTTGGATCCGGTCATGCCAGCGGTGCATCGCTGCACGGGTATGCACCAGAACCTTGTAGTCTACATAACTGCTGCGCTGGCCGTAAAATTTCAATTCCGTGAAACCGATTGGGTGAATGAAGACCGCTTCTTTGGGGATAAGGGCTTTTGCCTGCAAACTGATCATCACGGCCGGATCACGTTGGTATTGCCCGCCAAAATCATGAGGCACGTTAATCGGAAGCCGGGATCCGAAACAAACTAAAACAACAAAGGAAGCGATCCCGGCCGATAGCAGAGCAAAGCGACCGGTCCTGTT
>JANNSM010000477.1:0-5351 GCA_031402635.1 Bacteroidota bacterium
CCATCCCGACAAAAGCACGCTCCGTCGCAGGGCCATTTTGGTAGAAAAAAATCCCGGCGGAATTAGTGCCACCCGTGCTGCCGCTTACCTGCTTTACCCTAACCCTTGCACAGACCAGGTCTGGTTGAAGCCTGCCGGAAATGCCACAACTGCTGCAGAAGAAGTGAGGATTTATTCCACCACGGGCTTGCTTGTATTGAACCAGCCCCTGATCGGCGAATCGCTCAATTCGATAAATATGGCCTCCCTTCCGGCAGGAATTTATGTCGTGGAAACCAGTACCCCCGGTTCCCCAGAGTTGCCGGTTCGGATGAAGTTGCTGAAAAACTGACCCGTTTTTCTCTTTACTTCAATTTTTCCGCGAAGGTCTTTTTGAATTTGTCCATTTTAGGACGAATCAGGAAAGCGCAATAAGGCTGCTCCGGATTGTTGGCATAATAATCCTGATGATAGTCTTCTGCGGCATACCAATTGACCAGCGGGCTGATTTCGGTAACGATCGGATCTTGCCAGGTTCCGCTATCTGTGGCCGCTTCCTTAGACGCTTCGGCAATCCTTTTCTGTTCTTCGTTGTGGTAGAAAATGGCGGAGCGGTATTGGGTACCCGAATCATTACCCTGACGGTTCAGGGTTGTAGGATCGTGCGTAGCCCAAAAGACTTCAAGAAGTTCAGCGTACGAAATTATAGCGGGATCAAAAACGATTCTCGTCACTTCAGCATGGCCGGTTCGCCCGGAGCAAACTTCCCGGTATCCGGGATTTTTCACGAAGCCTCCCGAATAACCGGCCACAACGCTCTGCACTCCTTTCAGGTTTTCAAAAAACGCTTCCGTGCACCAAAAACAGCCGGAGCCAAAGGTTGCTTCTGCCATCTCACCGGGCTGGGGTAACGTTCCTTCGGGTTTGTTCCCGGTTTCAGATGGTTGAACGGTTTTCATGGTTTCGGATAAGGCCTGATGAGATTTGTTACCGGATGCGTGGTCCGCGGATCCGGCATCCTGCCCGGTTTGCGACTGACTGCCACAACCGGCCAACACTAAAACAAGCAGATAGATCATAGAGTTTATTTTCATTGGAGTAATATCACCTGCAACAAGGATTAACCCCGCCAAGTTCGTTTTCAAGCCTGATTTTTAAACATTGGGCAATCTCGCCGCTAATTCCGGGCAATCTTGTACCGAATCTGGTACCTGGAGTTTTGCGCTGGTTTTGAAGGCTGTAATTTGGCCGGGTGTTTGAAATCTCTAACCCACTGCCCCCTCCCCCGGCGGCGTTTAAGCCCGGGGAAATCAGCAATTCCAGGTGGAGTGCTCTTGCCGGCTCGCTCGCCGGTGAGCTCCACCGGGGCAACACGCTCCGGATGCTGTACGCAACGGACGCCTCCTCTTACCGGGAAATTCCCAAAGCCGTAGTCTATCCGCGCGGCGATGACGATTTGTTGAAACTGGTGGCTTTTGCACGGGAAGAACGAATCGGACTGATCCCGCGAACGGCGGGCACTTCGCTGGCCGGACAGGTCGTTGGCCCGGGCATTGTGGTGGATTTTTCCCGCTACATGACCAGTATTATTGCTCTTGACGCGGAGACGCGCAGGGTCCGTGTTCAGCCCGGAGTCATCCGCGATGAACTTAACCGGTATCTGGAACTCTACGGCTTGTATTTCGCACCGGAGACCTCTACGGCCAACCGGGCGATGATCGGAGGCATGGTTGGCAACAATTCCTGTGGCGCTAATTCCATCGTTTACGGGAGTACCCGAGATCATGTCATTTCGGTACGGGCCATCCTCTCCGACGGCAGCATGACCACTTTTGAACGGAAAGATGCTTCCGGCATCGCTGAAAAATGTGGCGGGAAAAACCGGGAAGCCGAAATCTACCGGCAAGCGCAGATCTGGCTGGAAGATCCGCAAGTCATGGCGGACATCAACCGCGAGTTTCCCAGACCGGAGATTCACCGTCGAAATACCGGGTACGCGCTGGACCTGCTCCTTGCCGATCCCGGGTCGCTGGATTTCACCCACCTGCTTTGTGGGTCCGAAGGCACGCTCGCCCTGGCGACAGAGATTACCCTTTCGCTGGAGCCCCTTCCTCCGAAACATAAAGCGCTGTTATGTGCTCACTTTAACTCGCTGGACGAGTCCCTTCGGGCCAATCTCACGGCACTCCGTTTTTCGCCCTCCGCCGTGGAGTTGATGGACCACTATCTGCTGGATTGTACCAAAGAAAGTCTCGCGCAGCGGGCCAACCGTTTTTTTCTGGATGGAGACCCGCGGGCCGTATTGGTCATTGAACTGGCAAGGCATGATTCCGATACGCTCGAGTCCGATCTTCGAGACTTGATTGCTGCTTTGCAGAAAGAAGGTTTTGGTTATGCTTATCCCATTGTTCGTGGCGCAGATATCATCCGGGTCTGGAGTTTGAGGAAGGCCGGTCTGGGCTTGCTCAGCAATCTGCCCGGTGATGCCAAACCGGTTCCCGTCATTGAAGACACCGCGGTTTCTGTGCAAGACCTTCCGGAATATATCCGCGAGTTTAACCGCATCATGGCGGGCTATGGATTGTACTGCGTTCACTACGCGCATGCCGGCTCCGGGGAGATCCACCTGCGACCGATTCTTGACCTCAAGACACCCGAAGGCCAGCGTCTTTTCCGGGTTGTAGCGGAAGAAGTTGCAACACTCGTCAAACGATACCGCGGATCGCTTTCGGGCGAGCATGGAGACGGAAGGCTGCGGGGAGAATTTCTGCGGCAGATGGTGGGCGAGGCAAATTTTAATCGCATGGTGGCACTGAAGCGCACCTGGGATCCCGACGGAATTTTCAATCCCGGAAAAATTGTGGATACTCCGCCGATGGACCAGTTTCTGCGGTACGATGCGGGGCAGCAAACCAAAAGTTTTGATACGGTGCTCAAGTTTCGCCGTGAACACGGCATCATGCGCGCCATTGAGCAGTGCAACGGTTCAGGAGATTGCCGAAAATTGCCGGCGGCGGGAGGTACCATGTGCCCTTCTTACCAGGCCAGCCTTGAAGAGCGCGACAGCACGCGGGCACGGGCAAATGCGTTGCGTGAGGTGCTCACCCGTTCAACCGACCAGAACCCATTCGCTGATCCGGCTCTGGAAGCGGTGCTGGATCGCTGCCTTTCCTGCAAAGGTTGCACAGGCGAATGTCCCAGCAATGTTGACATGGCGCGGTTAAAAGCGGAATGGCTGCATCAGCGGTATCGCTCCGGCGGGGCTCCCTGGCGAAGTCGCATGTTTGGCCACGCTGCCAAACTGAATGAACTCGGGGGAAAAGTTGCGCTGCTGAGCAATTTTGTGCTGCGAAGTGGCCTGACGGCCCCACTGGTCAAAAAGGCTATGGGCGTGCATCCCTCCCGTCAACTTCCCCGGATTCACGGGAAGTCCTTCCGGCGATGGATGCGTACCTCCACACCGGTCAGCGCCTTACCGTTGCGCGGCGAGGTCTGGATTTTTGCTGACCCTTTCACCGACCGGCTCGATGTGCCTGTTGGCATGGCGGCCGTTCGTTTGCTGGCTGCCCTCGGTTATGCCGTGCATCTGGCACCCGCCCGGGAATGCGGCCGCACCTACCTTTCCAAAGGCATGCTGACGCAGGCCCGCGAGCTGGCGACACACAATGTGCAAGCGCTTTCCGGGCTGGTGTCCCAAAAGAAACCGCTGATCGGGCTGGAGCCTTCTTCGATCCTGACCTTCAAAGACGAGTACCCGGACCTGGTAGAAGACGATCTGCTGGACCAGGCCAGACAACTGGCAGACTATTGCTTTCTGCTGGAGGACTTTCTGGTGGCCGAAGCGCTTGCCGGCCGCATAGGACCGGAAGATTTTGACAGCGTTTCGCGGGAGATTGTCCTGCACGGCCACTGCCATCAGAAAGCGCTGGTGGGGGGCGGGGGTTCGGCTGAAGCGTTGGCCATTCCCGCGGGGCATCAGGTTTCGGTGATCCCTTCCGGCTGTTGCGGGATGGCCGGATCGTTTGGTTACGAACAGGAACACTACGAACTGAGCATGCAGATCGGGGAACTGGTTTTGTTCCCAGCTGTCAGGAAACTTCCCCAGGGTACCGGCGTTGCCGCACCGGGCACATCCTGTCGCCAACAAATTCACGACGGTACCGGAGTGTCCGCCCGCCACCCCGCCGAATGGCTTTGGGAGGCTGTGAAAAAAGGGTGACCGTAAACGCAGCCTGCGTTTAGCTGAACCTCTCGAAGCGGCTTGGATCAAGCTCCGGTTAACCAGGGTGACCGTAATCTCAGTCCGGGTTTGACGGACCCCCATCCTGCTGACGGGTCCAGGAGTCTTTCAACCCAACGGTGCGATTAAAGACTAACTGTTTCGGGCTTGAGTCAGGATCCGTAAAAAAGTAACCGAGCCGTAGAAACTGATAATGTTGTCCGGGAACCGCATTTTGCAGCGCTGGCTCAACCTGGACATTGATCAGCGTCTGCAGGGAATCCGGATTGAGGAACTCCTTAAAATCGCGGTCCTTGTGTGCGTCGGGGGCTTCATCGAGAAACAGGCGGTCATACAACCGAACTTCTGCCGTAGCCGCTTCGTTGACGGGTACCCAATGAATGGTGCCTTTCACTTTCAGTCCACTGGTGTCCTGGCCGGAACGCGAATCCGGAATAAGGCGGGCATGGATCTCGGAAACCAGCCCTGAACCGTCTTTTTCAAATCCCGTGCATTCAACAATGTAGGCGCCTTTCAGCCTCACCTTTAATCCCGGGCCCAGGCGAAAAAACTTGTTCGGCGGATTTTCGAGAAAATCGGAACGCTCTATCCAGCAGGCCCCTGAAAACGGCACTTCGCGATGGCCGGCAGACGGGTCTTCCGGATTGTTTTCCAGATGCATCCATTCCACCTGTCCTTCAGGCCAGTTTTGGATGTTGAGCCGTACCGGATCCAGAACCGCCATCATCCGGGGAGCAATCCGGTTCAGGTCTTCGCGGACCGAAAACTCAAGCAGGGCAAAATCAATGACGTTGTTGCGCTTGGCCAGGCCAATCCGTTCGGAGAAGTTGCGTATGCTTTGCGGCGTATATCCTCTCCTTCGCAAACCCCGCAAGGTGGGCATTCGTGGATCATCCCAGCCGTTGACCAGCCCCACTTCAACCAGTTGGCGCAATTTGCGCTTGAACATCACCGTATAGCTCAGGTTGAGCCGGGCAAATTCAATTTGGCGGGGTGCATAGATCCCGAGCTGTTCGATGAACCAATCGTACAGGGGCCGGTGCACTTCAAACTCGAGGGAACATAGCGAATGGGTAATGCCTTCTATCGAGTCGGACTGACCATGTGCCCAGTCATACATCGGGTAAATACA
>JANNSM010000478.1:0-12736 GCA_031402635.1 Bacteroidota bacterium
TCCAGGAACGCTGATAACTCTCGCCAAAACGCAATCCAATGCCTGCCTCCAGTCCGAAAGAAGCATTCCGGGTGGAACCGTACTCTGGAGCATTGCGGGTCGGTGCCGAATTAATATCGGTGAGCCCTAAATAAAAACGGCCCAACAGGCGAGCGTAAAAAACCGATCCAAAATAAAATTCGCCGCCAGCACCTCCGGCCAGGCCGAAATCAAGCGATTGAAAAAAACTTTCTGCGTCCGTGAGGTCTGCGTAAATCCCGCCGGGGATTTCTGAAAATGGTACAGAATCCCCATCGGTAAAATAGCGTAGCGATGCCTCTCCACGGATCCCGACCTGAGGGCCAAAAACGCCGAGAAAAACGGCTTTATCTCCCCCATTGCGGTAACGGACAAGCAGCGGTACCTGGCCGTAACGCAGGTCTACTTCCTTTCGAACCAAGAAAACATCGTTGTTGCCATAGATCAGTTGCAGGCCGATGTTGTCTTCATAATCCTGGCCCATGTGGGCGTACTGAAACTCAATCTGTGCGCCCCAGTGCTCGCCGTAATCAACACCCAGTGAAGCCCCATAGGCGAGCCCTCCCGTCAGCTTGTATTCCATCTCCGACAACCCGTAATTGTTCTGGTTGAACAGCCACACGGATTGGATGGCTAATTTGGGCCCCAGATGAATACTTTGCGCAGTTGCAACCGGGCTTGTCACGGCCAGGAAGCAAACCAAGGCTATGTCAAAATTGATATTCCGCATCGCTCAAAAATAGGTAATCGGCCATCGCTAAGGGATTGGCCGGGCAAGAAAGGCCGGGTGAGTTTTTGGATGTCAGCCTGGCCCGGCCGGCGGTCTTGCCGCAGCCTGACAATGGTTTAATGCCTGGTGTTAAAGCCTTCAAAGGAGGATAGGAACCGTTATCCTGGCCTGCCCGCTGATAACTTGCAGGAAGTAATTGCCCGCCGGCAGTTCTTGCACCGGAAGCACCAGGTTTTGTTCGCCCGGCGCAGGGCATTCAAACTCCTGCCCTGCCCGCTCCCTGCCCATGGCATCGAGCACCCTGACCGAGAGGGTCATTGCGCTGTTTGTTTTTACGGGCAACCACAACCGGCTACCTGCGGATTGCAAAAATGGTTGGGGAAAAGGCCGCCCGATGGTCAACCCGTGCTCCGGGTCGTTGAGTCCGGCCGGCCAGGCGCTCCAATCAACCACCGCCTCAATCAACAGGTCAATGTCCTCAAAATCGTAGGTATCGCAAACCGGGTTCCAGGAGCCATCGCTCCAGCGCTCCCAGGTCAGGCACCCCGAGCCGCAGCCTTCCTCCGTGCCCAAACCGCTGATCGTATCACCGGTATTCAGGCTGTTCAGGTCCAGGCTCAGGAAAACGGATCCGGTAAACGCAGCCGGGGCGGGAAAGGCCAGAACATCCACGCCATCGGCGGTATCAATCTCACTGATCCGGATTCTGTCCGATGCGGTGAGGAAACTCTCCGGGGCTCCGTCGGGACCAACGCTCCAGGCTTTGATCCGCACATCGCCGTCAGCGCCAACCCTCTTGAAGCCCCAGTAAACGATGGCATGCGTGACAAAACCATTGCCGGGCGAAGGCAACAGCAACTGTTGGGCTTTTTCGCGGTCTCCGAGGCTGTTGTTGCCAAAAACAGGGCCTATTCCCGGGGTGATCCAAAGCACGGGATCGGTGAGACAGGTGCCAAAAGAAGCCGGAGAAAGGGTATCGATTACACCGTCCGTCCGGTTTTCCGGTAAAGGTGATGGCGGTATCAGCCTTTTAGCCGGCTCGAAGGGCCGGGCAGCGGCAGCACTGGCCGCATCCGGGGCAACTCGTTGAGCCCGAACGGGAAAAATGCCGATCCACAAAATCAGGAGCACTGCGAAACGCATAGCGTAAAGGAACGATAGGCCGGGCAAACCCGGACAGCGCCACGGATATTTTCTATGACAGACAGGCCTATTTTTACCCGCACCAGACCGACGGCCCACAAGGCCCGGAACACAGGAGCCTCAATTTCGGCGATGTTCCCGGCGTGGCCGTTTTTCCGGCGGTCTTTTCTTGTTATCCGGGGAGCCGGTTGATGTCCATCCATGCAAATCCAATCCCTGTGCCGCCACCTGGTTTTCGCAACGAGCAAGTACCGCGTCCATTCGCCTTTTGTATTTCGGCTGATCCGCGAAGTGCTGGACAACGACCGCCGTTACTACGCATTTGAAGAAATCGCAGCCCTCAGAAAGCAGTTGGTGCGGGATCAGCGGGTGCTGGAAAGAGTGGACTTCGGCGCGGGGCAGACGGGAAGAAGAGAGTCCGTTTCGCACATCGCCAAAATGGCCGCCGCTTCACCGGGTCAGGGCGAAATGCTGTTTAGGCTTGTGGAATTCCTGGGCAGCGAATATATTTTGGAACTCGGGACCTCGCTGGGTATTGGCACACAGTACCTGGCCGGACCGGGACGGCACCAGCGCCTGGTCACGCTCGAAGGCGACCCCGCCGTAGCGGCAATTGCCGCGGAGCATCTGGGAAACCAGGCCCGGATCGTGCAGCATGTCGGGCCTTTCCGCGAGACCCTTCCACCGGCTCTGCAAGAACTTGAGCGCATTGACCTGGTGTATATTGACGGAGACCACACCGAAGCGGGAACGCTTTACTCCTTCCGAACCTGCCTGGCCAAAGCCGGCCCGCAGACTTGTTTCGTGCTCGACGATATCCACTGGTCGGCCGGGATGGAACGTGCCTGGACAGCCATCCGACAGGACCCTTCCGTTAGCCTGAGCATTGATCTTTACCGGTGCGGTTTGCTTTTTTTCCGGACAGAGCATCGGGAAAAGGAACATTTTCTGCTTTACCCCTGAACTGCGATGTGGCTAATAGCCCCGGCAGCCGGCCAGAACGCCGGGCAATCAGCCTGAATTGCCCGATCTTTAATTCTTAACGATTCATTAACCGTTTTACCTTGAGAGGATTCGGGTGCCAAACCTTATTTTTGACACCCTGGGGCTTTTCCACCCTTTCTGTTGACCTGAAAAAATCAACCAAAGCACCCCGTTAACTCAAGATGTTAATTCAAGTTATGAAACAAACCCTGCTGGCCGCAGTTCTCTTTCTCTTCACCGGAGTTGCGGCATCCGGGCAGAACGCCCTGCCGGACAATTTCCACATGAAAACCCTGAAAAACGGGCTACAAGTGCTGGTCATCGAAGACCCCAGCGTACCACTGGCCACCATTGAAATTGTTGTTCGCAACGGCGCTTATTGTGAGCCGCCGGAGTACAACGGCCTTTCACACCTTTACGAGCACATGTTTTTTAAGGCCAACCGGGATTATCCGTCTCAGGAGGTCTTTATGGACCGTGTCAATGAACTTGGTGTTTCTTTCAACGGCACAACGTCCAACGAACGGGTGAACTACTACATCACCCTGAGCAGTGAGAAATTGCTCGAAGGGCTTCAGTTCATGAACTCCGCAATCCGTTACCCGCTTTTCCTGGAAGAAGAGCAGAAAAAGGAAAATCCGGTGGTGGACGGTGAGTTCCAGCGGGCCGAATCCAATCCCGTTTTTTTCCTTTTGAAAGATATGGATAAGCAGCTTTGGGGTGACCTGTACAGTCGCAGAAATACGATCGGTGATCACGATGTGATCATGACGGCCACCAAGGAGAAAATGATAACCATCAAAGACAAGTACTACCACCCCAACAACTCCATGCTGGTGGTAGCCGGTGCCGTTAGTTCCAAAGATGTTTTCAAATTGGCAGAGGAGGTCTACGGTGACTGGCAACCCGCTGCCTTTGATCCCTTTGTAAAGTGGCCGATTCCCGAGTTTCCGCCACTCCAGGGTGACGCTTCATTCATTACCGTGAACGAAAACGCCCAATTGCCGATTATCATGTACAGTTACCACGGTCCGGATACCCGCAATGACCTCCAGGCTACTTATGCGGCGGACGTCTTCAGTTACGTTTTACAGCAGGCCGGTTCAAAATTGCAACGTGAACTTGTTGACGCAGGCCTGGCATTGCAAGTCGGTGTCTCTTACCAAACCCTCAAGCATGTCGGACCGATCCAGATTTTCCTGGTTCCCAATCCGATGAAAGTCAGTGAAGCCATCGCCGCACTTGAAGAGCACATCGCCCAGTGGGATGATCCGGGTTACTTCACGGAAGACCAGCTTACCAATGCCAAAACCATGCTCGCCATCGAGGATGCCTACGGCAAAGAAAAGACCTCCGAATTTGTGCATACGGTAACTTACTGGTGGGCTTCGGCAAACATTGACTATTACCTCAACTACGTTGACAACCTGAAAAAAGTCACACAGGCCGATGTTCAGCGCTATGTTGAAACCTACATCAAAGACAAGCCCCGCGTTAAGGGCATTCTGCTGTCGCCTGAAATGCGCGACCAGATGTTGTTGTCTAAACTCAATATGTAAACCAACCAACCAGTTAACGATGAAAAGATTATTCGCCATCGGGTTGGCTATGCTGCTGCCCGCCGCCGTGCTTCTTGCCGGCAATACCACGGAATTCTATGTAGACGGACTCAAGGTCATTCACCGGCAAAGCCCCAAGGATGTGATCAGTGTTCGGCTGTTTGTTCAGGGAGGAACCGCCAACTACAGCAAACTGAAGGAAGGTGTTGAATCCCTGACGCTGCAACTGGCCATTCAGGGCGGTACCAAGTCAATGGACAAAGTTGCCTTCCAAACGGCAGCAGAAAAGATCGGAACCAGTTTCGCCTCAGGGTCAACCTATGATTACAGCGACGTGTCAATGACCTGTATCAAAGCATTTTGGAACGAAAGCTGGAAGCTCTTCGCGGATGCCCTGATGAACCCCGCTTTTGATGCTGAAGAATTTGAAACCATGCGCGGACAAGCAGTAGCCAATGCCAAAGCGGAGGAATCAGATCCCGATGCCCACCTGCGCAACCTCGCTATGGTCCATTCTTTTGGTGCCGATAACGATTATGGGAAAATCCCATCCGGATCGGTAGAAAGTTTGGAAGCCATGAAAGTGGGAGACCTGATCAGCCACTACAGCAGCATCTTCGGGAAAAAGAATGTATTTCTTGTGGTCGTGGGCAACGTGGATACCAAAGATCTCAAGGAAAAAATCGCGGCAAGTCTGGCGAATATGCCCAGCGGCAATACACCAAAAGTGGTTAAGCGTGTCCTGATTACCGAAGACGGTCATCTTGTCGAAAACCGGGACATCGCCACCAATTACATCCGTGGCGTGATGAGTGCTCCGCGCATGAACATGCCTGACGGCGTCCCGATGCTGATGGCCATGAATATTTTGGGAGACCGTTATTTCGAAGAGCTTCGCACCAAGCGCAGCCTTTCTTATGCACCGGCGGCATTCTATTCCCGGGCTATCGTGAACAACCCTTATAATGTGATCTATATTTCCACCCAGGACCCCAAGCAATCTATGCAGGTCATGGTTGACGAAATCAACAAGATCAAAAAAGAGGGTTTTGAAGACCGGGAGTTGAAGAACACGAAACAGAGTTTCCTGACCTTTTACTACATGGATTTGGAAACGTCTGCCTCACAATCCAACAGCCTGGGTCTTGCCGAGCTGAACGGAGGCTATGAAATGGAAGAGGGATTCACGGGTAAAGTAAACGCCGTTACCCTCAATGACCTGAACCGGGTTTTCGATACCTATACCAAGGCCATCAAGTGGACTTATCTGGGCAAGCAGGATGATGTTCAAGTTGAAGACTTCCCGAAACCCATAGACATTCCGGTCAAGAACAAACCTTACTGAGCCTGAGGAGCACCGGCAGCTCTTGCCGGTAGTGCAGAAGGCCGTCAGGAATTATGCTGTATTATCCGAACGACCTTCTGCACTCCTTTGAGCTCGACAAAATTGCCGGGCGGCTTGCGGGGTATTGCCGCTCCCTCATGGGTGCAGAGCATGCCCGGGATCTTCCCATCCTGACCGATGAACGGGAAATCAACAAAAGGCTGGACGAGGCCGCCGAATTCCAGGCATTACTGCGCAGCGACAAATCCTTTCCCACGGACGAATATCCGGACGTAAGGCCGGAAATAGCTCTGCTTGACCAGGACGAAGCTGCGCTGGAAGAAGACGCGTGTGATCGCTTGCGCCGAATGGCGCGTGCCTACGAGCACATCCGGAGATTCCTCCTGAAACACCAGGAGGACTGCCCAACCCTTGTCCGGATAGTCCTTGACCTGATGCCGGAATCCGAAGCGGTCAAAGCCATTGACCAGGTGCTGGACGAGGAAGGGAAAATTCGTCCTAATGCATCTTCGGAACTTGTTCGGATCCGGCGGGATACGGAGAGCAGAAGGCGGGAACAGATGCGCGCTTTCCGGGGAGTACTGAGCAGGCTTCGGCAGGCCGGTGTGCTTGCGGAAACGGAAGAAAGTGTTCGCAACGGACGACAGGTACTGGCTCTGCGCGCGGAACACAAACGCAAAATCAGTGGCATCGTCCACGACGAAAGCGATTCCGGCCGAACAACGTTTATCGAGCCGGAGGAAACCGTTCACCTCAACAACGAGATCACGGCACTGGAGCGCGAAGAGCGCCGGGAGATCCGCCGCATCCTGCGCGACTTGACACGGGTGCTCGCTCCCCGTCAGGATGCGTTGGCCGAAATTCTCATTCGCCTTGGCTGGATTGATTTCTGCCGCGCCAAAGGTTTGCTCGCCGAAGAACTGGAAGCGCAGCGCCCACCGGTCAGCAAAGGAAGCCGGATCTCGCTGCACCACGCCCGACACCCGCTGCTGCTGTTGCTCAACCGGAAAAGCAAAAAAGCTACCGTTCCGCTTGACCTGGAACTGGACCAGAAAACCCGGATCCTGCTGGTCTCCGGGCCAAATGCCGGTGGAAAATCCGTCTGCCTGAAAACTACCGGACTACTGCAATTGATGATTCAGGCCGGACTGCTGGTACCGGTAGATGCCCGTAGGAGCCACTTCGGCATATTCCGTCAAATTTTCGGCGATATCGGCGACATGCAGAGTTTAGAAGACGAGCTGTCAACCTATTCGGCCCGTCTGCACCGGATGCGCTATTTTTTGGAACACGCCGCCGGCGATACCCTGTTTCTGATCGACGAGTTTGGCTCGGGAACCGACCCGGGGTTGGGCGGAGCGGTGGCCGAAGCGATTCTGGATGCCCTTCGCCGTTCCGGAGCTATCGGCGTTGCCACCACACATTACGCCAACCTGAAAATTTATGCAGGCCGGACACCCGGTCTTGAAAATGGTGCCACGGTTTTTGACGAAGTCAACCTGGAACCGAAGTATCGCCTCGAAACCGGAAAGCCGGGCAGCTCATACACTTTTGATATCGCACGAAAAATCGCGTTGCCGGCACCCGTTATTCGCCATGCAGAAAGCCTGGTAAAGACAGAAAATTTGCAGTTCGAAGGACTGTTATCCCAGTTGCAAACGGAGCAGCAGGACTTAGCTCGCCGGATCGTTGATCTGGCTTCAAAAGAAAAAGAAGTTCAGCAGCGCCTCGTTGATTACGAATCAGCCACCCGGCGATTGGACGACGAGCGAAACCAACTGAAGCTTACCAGAGCGGAAAAGCAACTCGACGCCCTTTCCCGGTATGAAGAGCAGTTCGGGATTTTGCTCCAACAACTCCGGGAGCAACAGGATAAAAAATTATTGAACGTAGAGGCTGTGCAAAAAGCCACGCGCAAAGCCCGGGCTGAAGGCGAAGAATTGCGCAGCGAGGTTCGAAAAATCAAGAAGGCGCTGCGCTTTGAAGATGTTGAAGGCGAAATCCGCGAAGGCTCTTCGGTGCGGCTTCTCGAAGGCAAAGAAACCGGTCGTGTGCTGGAAATGCGAAAAAACAAAGCCGTTGTCAGCTTTGGTCAGCTGCACAGTACCGTAAACCTGGATGACCTGGTGCTGGTCCGGGAAAAAACGGATCAGCCCGCTTTTGTTCGCAAAAGCGCAGTAAAACCCGAAGTTCCCACAGGGGCTTTCAGCCGCGAACTCGACATCCGCGGAAAGACCCGGGAAGAAGCCATGGAAGAGGTTGATCAGTACCTCAACGATGCCGTCATGCGCAGCGTGCTCTCGGTGCGGATTATCCACGGCAAAGGCAGCGGTGCGCTGCGCGATGCGGTCAAACAAACCGCGAAAAATTACAAGGCCATTCGCCAGCTCCGGCATGAAGATCCCAAACTCGGCGGCGATGGAGTTACCGTTGTGGAATTCGGTTAACCATCCGTCACCGTCAGAAGAGCCTCGAAACCGGCTTATTGCTGAGGATCATTTCCACCTGATTTAAAATCTCCGGAGTCAGTTTTTGCGCAAGGTCCAAAGCCAGGAGATTATCCTCCAGATGGGCAGTTTTGGAAGCTCCGGTGATGACCGTGGAAACCCCCGGATTTTTCAGGCACCAGGCTATCGCCAGACGAGCCATCGTGGTATCGAGTGCACTGGCCAGCGCGCTAAGCTTCTTCACTTTGGCGAGGTTGTCATCCGTGAGCAGACTTTCGCGAAGCCAACCCAGCGAAGCTTTGCCCAGACGAGTGTCGTCCGGAACGCCATCATTGTATTTTCCGGTAAGCACACCGGAAGCCAGCGGCGACCAGATCGTGGTTCCTAATCCAAATTCGCTAAAGAGTTTGAGGAAATCGTGATCCACTTTTTGGCGGTGCAACATATTGTACTGGGGTTGCTCCATGGTTGGCGGAACCAGGTGGAATTGCCGGGCCACCGCATAGGCCTCTACGATTTCCCAAGCCTGCCACTCCGAAGTTCCCCAGTAGAGCACCTTGCTTTGCCGGACCAGATCGGTCATGGCGCGCACCGTTTCCTCCACCGGAGTCTCCCGGTCGGCTCGGTGGCAAAAGAAAAGGTCCAGATAATCAACCTGAAGCCGGCGAAGCGCATCGTGACAGGCTTCTATGACGTGCTTGCGGCTCAGTCCGGTGGTGTTGGGAATATTTTTTCCGGGCGAATAGCCCCTCGTCCCAAAAAAAACTTTGCTGGAAACCAGGTAGGTGTCTCGGGACCAGCCGGTTTTTTTCAGGATTTTGCCCATGACCAGTTCTGACTGGCCGTTGGCATACGCTTCGGCGTTGTCAAAAAAATTCACGCCGGCATCATAAGCCCGGATCAACAATTGTTCGGCCACTTCATCGGTAATCTGCTGGCCAAACGTCAGCCAGGTGCCAAATGAGAGCGCGGAAACTTGAAGGCCCGAGTGGCCGAGTCGGTTGTATTGCATGGTTATTCGGAGTTATTCCGTCCGGTCGAATGTAACCTGTACGTTTTGCCCTGCGCCGGTTAAATTATTTTTCCACACTGCAAACGGAGAGGAACTCATCCGATAGAGACGGTGCGGAAACGCTTAGTTTTACCTACTATGGAAAGGTCCCGTTCCTGCCCCGTACTTAAGATCAGGTTGTTTCTGCTGTTTTTTCTGATGAATGGCGGAATGCTGTTTGCGCAGGAAAACCTCCGGGTCATGGCTTATAATCTGCTCCATTTTCCCGATCCGGTTCCGGCGGGCAGGGCGGATACCTTTTCCGCTATTGCGGTTTATGCCCAACCCGATCTTCTCCTGGTCTGTGAACTGGAAACGGCAGCCGGAGCAGATCAGTTGCTTAACCGGGGTCTAAATTCCGATGGGGGCACGGCCTGGAGAAAGGCTGATTTTGTTCCGGATGGTTCGGGCGAAGCGGGCTTGCAGAACCTCGTGTATTACCGGCAGGAAAAATTGGCATTGTATAGCCAGAACCAGATAAAAACGCATGTCCGGGATATCAGCCGTTATGTTTTTTTCTTTCGCGATCCCTTCCTTGCCGGGCACCAGGACACCACCTGGCTGGATGTTTATGTGGCTCATCTCAAGGCCGGCAATACTCCTCCGGACGTGGCCGACCGCAGCCGGATGGTTGATTCCCTTCGGCGCTACCTGGATGGGCAACCGCCGGGTCGCAATGTTATTTTGGGTGGTGATTTCAACGTGTATTCCAGTCTTGAACCGGCTTACGATAAGTTAACCGATCCCTATGCGTCCATCTGGCTGCGCGACCCGATTAACCGTCCCGGAAGCTGGAGTGGAAATTCGGGGATGACAGAAGTGCACACCCAAAGTACGCGAACCGGATTGCTATACGGGGACGGTTCGGGTGGTGGTCTTGATGACCGTTTTGATTTTCTGCTCTTAGCTTCACCAATTATCTGGGGCACGGGTAGAATCACCTACGTGCCGGGATCATATAAAGCGCTTGGCAACAGTGGCGGGTGCCTAAACCAAAGTGTGCTGAGCTGTGAACCCAATCCTGTTTCCCGTAGGATTAGAAATGCTCTGTATTACATGAGCGACCATTTACCAGTCATTCTCGATCTGGACATCACCTATCCGGTCTTCAGCGGAGCGGAATCCGCAGCGCCGGTTAATCGCGATTTACATTCCTGGTGGAACGGCCAAGATCTGTTGGTCAGTCTGCCTTCCGGCTTTGCCGGCGAATGGTCTGTTTACAGTCTGGATGGAAGGAGACTCGCGGCTGACCGGCAGTCTTCTACGGCCGAATCTGCAATATTGGAGCTTCCTGTTCATGATATTCCGAGCGGTATGTTTGTTGTTCGATTTGCCGCCGATTCCGGTGAAACCTGGAGCACTGTGGTCGCGATAAATCCCTAAGCCATGAAAAAACTTTTAAAGAGCCTGTTCGTTTTTTGTGTGATTTTCTATTCTTCGGCCATCCTCAGGGCCCAGGATACATTTTCAATTGTTGCCGTAGATCCTGAAACCGGAGAAGTGGGAAGTGCCGGGGCAACTTGCCTGGACAGCGTCCTGGAAGGAACCAGCGCAATTATTATCTCCTATGTTAAACCCGGCAAAGGAGCAATCCATACACAGAGTTACTGGAATCCCATTAACCAGGCCAATGCTTCCGTGCGGATGGAGGCGAACGATAGTCCGGAAGAAATCCTAACCTGGCTGCAAACCAATGATGCCGAAGGCAATCCGGAAATCAGGCAATATGGCATTGCCGATTTTGATTTATCGGGCAATCCGCGGGTTGCCGCATTCACCGGTGGTGATTGTTTTGACTGGAAAGGGCACCAGCTCGGTCCGAATTACGCCGTGCAGGGGAACATCCTTTCTTCTGGTGCCATTCTTGATTCCATGTCTTTCCGGTTTTTCTTTGAAGAGGGCGATCTGGCCAATAAATTGATGGCGGCTTTGCAGGGCGCAAAGAAAATCGGGGCAGATACCCGCTGCTTCCCTGCGGGAGTATCGTCGCGTTCGGCTTTCATCCGGGTTGCCAAGCCAACCGATACCGCTATTTTTTATCTGGATCTGGTTGTTGGTGTTGCTCCCTCCGGCGTTGACCCGATAGACGTTCTGCAAGCCAAATTTGATGTCTGGCGAAGCAGTAATCCCTATAACCCACCCAGTGGTCTTAGCAATGCTGTCGAGCAGCCATTCAAGTTCACGATACTGCCCAATCCGGCAGGAAAAGGAGCCGTATTGCAACTTAGTAGTCTGGAAATCGGCAACGCAACAAATCTCCTCTTAGCTTTCAGCGACATGACCGGGCGTATGGTAAGCAGGATAAATTACACCGGTCAGGATGTCCTGCTCGATCCGTTGGGTCTGTTGCCTGGCACCGTGTTGCTCACGGCCTTCGATGGCAACCGACTGGTTGGACGTCACTTGTTTGTTTACCAACCCTGATTCATGTGCACGTTGCTGATCAGTTTCCGGCAGCACGGTGATTTCCCCCTCCTTATTGCCGCCAACCGGGATGAATTTCACGCCCGGCCTACGCGAGCCCTGCATTGGTGGGAGGACGAACCCGATATTCTAGGTGGCCGGGATACGCAGGAAGGTGGAACCTGGTTTGGGGTTACCCGGCAGGGCCGGTTTGCCACGCTAACCAATTTCCGAGCATTTCCGCAAAACCCGGCCTTTCCAAGCCGCGGCCATCTGGTCCGGGATTATTTACGCGGAAATACCGAACCCGCCACATTTCTTGAGACGCTCCTGGAAACGGGTCAACGCTACAACGGGTTTAACCTGCTCTTCGGAAAACTTGATGAATTGTGGTATTACAGCAATCGCGGCGGAGTTCCAGGAATGCTGGCACCGGGATTGTACGGCCTGAGCAATGCGCTGCTGAATGCCCCCTGGCCCAAAGTCAGGGAGGGCCTGATTCAATTTGATGAACTGTTCACCAATCCGGCGGGAATCCAAACAGAGGTGGTCCTCAACGCACTGGACAACCGCCGGCAATACCCTGACGATGAATTACCGGAAACGGGAATTGGGCTGGATCGCGAGCGGGTCTTGTCTGCCCTGTTCATCGAGAGTCCGGGATATGGCACACGGGCTTCCTGGTTTCTGCGGGCAGCTTCCAATGGGATGGTAGAGGTCAGTGAGCGAACCTATCTTCCCCCGGGAGAAGTTTCCGAGCAATTCAAGCGGCAGTTCCCGCAGTAGCAACAAGACTCCTGCCCCCGGGATTTGGCTATCTTTGCCTTAAGCCATGCACCAGAAAATCCTGATTGTTGACTTCGGGTCACAGTACACCCAGTTGATTGCCCGGCGCATCCGTGAACTGAACGTTTACAGCCAGATTGTGCCCTGCAACCACCTTCCGGAATTTGGCACCGAAGTGCGGGGGATTGTTCTGAGCGGAAGCCCATTTTCGGTAGGATCCGGTCGTCTTCCCGCATTCGACTTTGAAAAAATAAACGGACGTGCCCCAAT
>JANNSM010000479.1:0-2178 GCA_031402635.1 Bacteroidota bacterium
CGACCGTGCCGGTGACGGAATCCTGCAAAACCTGACCGCTCAGTTATCGCTGGCCTACCACCAGGCACTTGGCAGCGATCGCCACTATATTTCCTTGGGGCTCCAGGGCGGCATGGTGCAAAAAAGTCTCGATCCGAATAAGTTCATCTTCGAGGACATGATTGACGAAAACGGCATCATTCCGGGTGCTACTACGGC
Organism: Bacteroidota bacterium; assembly: GCA_031402635.1. Classification (GTDB taxonomy): domain Bacteria; phylum Bacteroidota; class Bacteroidia; order Chitinophagales; family BACL12; genus WGOA01. The sequence goes on from JANNSM010000479.1 coordinate 199, forward strand.
CGATATCTTGTCTGACAACTCGTTCACTAATCTTGACGTCAATGCCGGCATACACTGGACCTCCAATTTCAGCGACAATTTTACGATGTACGCCGGCGCTTCCATGTTCCACATTGGCGAACCGGTAGAAAGTTTCAAAGGTTCCGGAGATAATGTTATCAATACCCGTTATGTCGGTCATGGCGGTTTCAAAATCGGTATCCAGAATAAAGTCGTTCTGCTTCCCTCGGTGCTTTATATGAACCAGACCGAAGGGTCAAACGAAGAGCTGCTCGCCGGAACCAGCATCGGCTTTGCGGTCAACGACGAAACCACGTTCTATATCGGCGGGTATTACCGCGACGGCGACGCCGTTGTTGGCAATGTTGGTTTCGACTTTAAAAATGTTCAGTTCGGCATGAGCTACGATGTCAACGTCAACGACCTGAACGTGGTGAGCAACAACAAAGGAGGCCTTGAAATTTCCCTCCTGTACTTCGGTTGCCTGCAAAGCTCCTCCAAACCCAAACGGGTGGTGGATTGCCCGCGCTTCTGATTATTTACTGATCAAAAAGTCGGGCGAAAAGTCATTTCATTTAGTTCGAAATTAGTTGCCGGATATCACCGGCTCCTGTTCCTTATGGATCAGCACCGGCTTGCGAAAAGGCCGCACAATCAGCGACAGGGAGCGGTCGTAGGTGAAGTAGCTGAAGCTCCAGTCCAGCAGGGCAATAAGACGGTTCTTGAAACCGATAAGCGAGTACACGTGTACAAACATCCAGATAAACCAGGCCGCAGCACCCTGAAAGTGAAAACCGGGTAAATCCACTACCGCTTTGTGCCGGCCGATGGTTGCCATGCTTCCTTTGTCGAAGTACTTGAACGGTTTGGTTGCAACTTTCGCTGACCGGGCGTTCATCGTCTTCAGGAAGTTAGCCGCGAGGTTGCGGCCATGTTGTTGTGCCACGGGAGCCAGCATGGGGTGGCCTTGAGGATATTCCGGTGATACCATACACGCCACATCGCCAATCGCATAAACATGTTCCATGCCCTTAACCCGGTGATACAAATCAACGGCTATCCGATTGCCGCCGGCAAAGGCTTCAGAACTGAATCCATCAGGTGGTGCTCCTTCAACACCCGCCGTCCAGATGACGGTATCGGTTTCAAGAAAACTTCCGTCGGCTCCGAGCAGGTGGCCGTCAACATAATCTTTTACGGGAGTGCTGAGCCGTAATTCGACGCCCAGTTTTTCAAGGTATTGACAGGACTTTTTGGATGCGGCTTCGGACATCGTACCAAGCAAGCGGGGAGACGCTTCATACAAAACAATATGCATGAGCGAAAAATCCATGTCCGGATAGTCCCGGGGAAGGACGAAATGGCGCATTTCCGCCAGCGCACCGGCCAGTTCCACACCTGTTGGTCCGCCGCCTACAATACCAATGCTTAGACAGCGCATTCGCCAATCAGGATCTGGCTTTTCCAACGCTTTTTCAAATTGCTGATTGACCATGCTGCGCAAATCCAGCGCGCCGGGCAGCGTTTTAAGCGTCATCAACTGGTCTTTGATCGCGGCAAACCCACCAAAAAATTTGGGGCGGCTGCCGGTGGCAATCACCAACTCATCGTAGCGCAACGGACCCTGGTCAGTCTCGAGCTCGCGCCGGCCGGCATCCAGCGACAGCACCTGCGTCATCCGAACATGCACATTCTCCGCTCCCCGGAAAATTCTCCGAAGCGGATAGACAATGCTGTCCGGCTGTAGACCTGCCGTAGCAACCTGGTAAAGCAGGGGCTGAAACGTGTGGTAATTGTGGCGGTCAAGCAACACCACCTGAATTCCGGGCTTGCCGGAGAGCGACTTGGCCAATTCCAGGCCGGCAAATCCGGCACCGGCTATAACGACCCGGTATTTTCCGTTCTCCGGAATGGTAAATGGCATAACAGGAGGGATTGAGTTAGGTACTCTGGCAAAGGTACGCCAGCCCGCGCTCTGGC
>JANNSM010000480.1:0-2838 GCA_031402635.1 Bacteroidota bacterium
CACCCATGCCTCCGGTGTTAAGACCGGTATCGCCTTCACCAATGCGTTTGTAATCCTTTGCCGTGGGCAACAAGACGTAGTGTTCTCCGTCTGAAAGAACAAAAACACTCATTTCCCGCCCTTTGAGGAACGTCTCGACGACGACTCGCCTGCCGGCGTCTCCGAATTTACCCGATAACATAGCGCGAAGTTCAATTTCCGCTTCCTGCCTAGTTTGGCAGATCAGCACCCCTTTTCCTGCAGCAAGTCCGTCGGCCTTTAGCACTACGGGAAGCGGACTTTCTGCCAGGTTAGCAATAGCCCGATCCAATTCTGATTCCACATACTCTTTGTAAGAAGCCGTGGGAATGTGGTGACGAATGAGAAATTGTTTTGCAAATGCTTTACTTCCTTCCAGTTGGGCAGCGGCTTTTGTAGGTCCTATGACCGGGATTGAGGATACCAGCGGATCGGCCGCGAAGTTGTCCACAATCCCGGCAACCAATGGAGCTTCCGGTCCTACCATGACCAGTCCAATGTTATTTTGGCTGCAGAAGATCTTTAGCCCTTCAAAGTCGTTGATATTCAACGGAATATTAGTACCGCACTGGGCTGTACCAGGATTGCCAGGAGCGATATATAATTGACGACAGCGCGGTGATTGGGCCAGTTTCCAGGCAATGGCATGTTCCCTGCCGCCAGATCCTATTAAAAGAACATTCATGAAAAATAAAATAGCAATTTAAGTGTCCGAAAATAGCACTCCGTGGGACGCAGATCAAAAAAAGACGAACCCTGAGAAGTTTAGGCAGATTTGCCAGGCATTGTCTAAACCGCAAACGGAAGGTATCTAAACGCCGCTCAAATCATCCGTGTGTTCAACCAAAAAGCCTAGGATCAGACACCCCCTGTTTGCCGGGTCCGACAGGGTGAAAGGTGTTATCTTTACCCCCTCTTTGAACCCTCCTCATCGAACCCGATGGAACGGGTAATCCGCTCATCATGAACCTACTCACGAAAGCGCTCACGAAATTGTTCGGGGGCAGCAAATACGATAAGGATATCCGGGAACTGGAACCGCTGGTTGTTCAGGTAAATGCCGAATTCTCCAAACTTTCTGCGCTGTCCCACGACGCATTGAGGGCGAAGACGGCTGAATTCCGCTCGCGAATCGCAGATCATGTCCGGGAACAGGATCAGAAAATGGAGACCATCCGCATCAAGATGGACTCCGAGCCGGACATGAACCCGGACCAAAAGGAAGAACTCTACCAGGCCTTGGACAGTCTGGCCGCGGAAAAGACCGAAAAAGGCGAGGAAATTCTGAATAAAATCCTTCCTGAAGCGTTTGCCGTGGTCAAAGAAACCGCCCGACGCTTTAAAGAGAATCCCGTTCTCCCGGTTCAGGCTACGGAGCTCGACCGCCGGTTGTCCGTCAACCGCGATTTTGTGGAAATAGAGGGCGAACAGGCTCTTTACAAAAGTACCTGGACTGCCGGGGGATCTTCGGTCACCTGGGACATGGTTCATTACGACGTGCAGTTAATCGGTGGGATGGTCCTGCACAACGGCAAGATTGCAGAAATGGCCACCGGCGAAGGCAAGACGTTAGTGGCAACTTTACCGGCCTACCTCAACGGCCTCTTTGGTCAGGGTGTACACATTGTTACCGTAAACAATTACCTCGCGAAGCGCGACGCCGAGTGGATGGGTCCTATCATGCACTTTCTGGGGCTGACGGTAGATTGCATTGACAATTATCAGCCGAACAGTCCGGAGCGAAAGACAGCTTATGCCTGCGACATAACCTACGGCACCAACAACGAATTCGGGTTTGATTACCTGCGCGACAATATGGTTCGGCATCCCGAGGAAATGGTGCAGCGCAAGCACCATTACGCCATGGTGGACGAAGTGGATTCCGTGCTCGTTGACGATGCCCGGACACCATTGATTATTTCAGGTCCGGTTTCCAAACACCGCGATCAGGAATTTGAAGCGTATAAGCCCCGCATTCAGCGTTTAGTAGAAGCACAGCGCAAAGCCGTGCAAGGGTTCCTCACGGAAGCGAAAAGGCTGATTGATGCCGGCGATACCGAAAAGGGTGGTATCGCGCTGTTGCGCGCCCACCGGGGCTTGCCCAAGCACAAGGCGCTGATCAAATACCTTTCGGAATCCGGTGTGAAGCAAGTACTCCAGAAAACGGAGAATACCTTCATGCAGGATAATTCGCGGAAGATGCCGGAAATTGACCAGGAATTGTATTTCGTCATTGACGAGAAAAGCAATTCCGTGGAAATGGTCGAAAAGGGGATTGACCTGATTACGGCTGCCGGAGAAGACCCCGAGTTTTTTGTACTCCCGGATGTGGGGGCAATTATGGCGGACATAGACCAGGGAAGTGGAGATGACACCACCCGGCTCGAAGCCAAGGACAAACTTCTCCAGGACTTTTCGATCAAATCCGAGCGGCTTCACGCGGTCCAGCAATTGCTTAAAGCGTACACGCTTTTCGAACTGGATACGGAGTATGTGGTCATGGACGGCAAGGTCAAAATTGTGGATGAACAGACCGGCCGTATTATGGAAGGACGGCGGTATTCAGACGGCCTCCACCAGGCAATTGAAGCCAAAGAAAATGTCAAAGTCCAGGACGCAACACAGACTTTCGCCACAGTAACTCTGCAGAACTTTTTCCGGATGTACCACAAGCTATGTGGGATGACCGGTACCGCCGAAACGGAGGCTGGCGAATTATGGGAGATCTACAAACTGGATGTAACGGTCATTCCCACCAACAAACCCATCACGCGAGAAGACCGCGATGACCTGGTGTACCGCACCGTCCGCGAGAAATAC
>JANNSM010000481.1:0-6683 GCA_031402635.1 Bacteroidota bacterium
GGCTTTTGGGATCCAGAATTTGCCGGTTTACCAAACCGAGGCGATCAGCCAGGCGGTGATTGACCCCGGTGTAAACGGCATCGAGGTTGGTATGTGCGGCGTACAAACCGATTCCGGCGCGAATGGCAGCCAGCAGTGTTCGCTCCACATAGGTTTTTCCGGTCAGGCTTTTCAGCGAACCAAACAGGATCGGATGATGGGCGACGATCAGGTTGCAACCCAATTCGGTAGCCTCCCGGACCACTTCCTCGGTACTATCCAGGCAACAAAGCACACCGGTGACGGGAGAATCCGGGTCTCCGCAGATCAATCGCGCATTGTCGTAGGATTCCTGATAAGCCGGAGGTGCCCAGGATTCCAGCGCCTCAACCACATCCCGGACACGGCTGGTCATAGCATCACGAGTTTTTTGCGCGTCCCCTCATTTATAATTGATGACGACCCCAAAATCTACTTTCTGTTCAATCAATTCCGCAAAATTGAAGGTACGCGTAACCGTAGAATGGTCTTCCTCAATGGTGTAATCCAGGCCTTCCACCTTTTTCACTTTTCCGGGCATAATGTACCTTACGGAATATTTGGCATCGGCCAACATCATTTTCATCATGTCAGCTTCTTCCTGATTCTCCTCTTCCATTTCTTCACTGGCCATATTACTTCTGGAAAACTGGCCGCCTTTGAAAGCAAAATGATCCAATCCACCACCCATAAAAATCATATCCGTTCCTCCGTCCTCACCGGGATTAAGTGGAGAATCAAAAGCGCTGAACCCGGTATTCATATCCACATTAAATTTATTGACTTCAACAATATCGTTGAACGCGAGTGAAAACGTAACCGTCATCATCGAATTTTCAGTATCCATAACCATACGCATCATTCCTTTGGAAGTAACATCGGGATACTGCCATTTCCGTTTGATCGAATCCTCCATGGAAGAAAAACTGATCAGGGAGTCTAAGGAGACTACTTCCTTATTCTCGCTGATTGCTGTAGAATCTGCCATACCGCTGAACATATTCATCATGTTCATCATTTCACCCATATCAACTTCCATCTTGTATTCCCCGCTCCCGTCTTTTTTCAGTTCAATGATCTCCAGGATATTGAAGCAGGAAGAAGAACCGAAAAGAACACCAAAAGACAGCAACCACAGTAAGGCGCTTCCTGACTTGATCTTGAGGGTCGGTTTCATGTGCAGGTCAGATTTTGTTGGGAGGAAGGCCGTTTGCGGAAAGCGTTACCGCCGCTGAGCAATCCCGGATGAATTAGTCGCCGATAAAGTTAAGCCGGATTGACCACATCGGGATAACTTCGGGGCCTTGTCCAGCGCGTTCTCCACATGGTTGCTTCGTCCGGCCGGCACCCTTTACGGTCTTGGGGCAGCCTTGCGCAACCAATTCTACAACGCGGGCTGGTTGCGCTCGTTTGCCTTTGATTTTCCGGTCATCGTGGTGGGAAACTTGCAAGCCGGAGGCACGGGCAAAACTCCCTGTGTGGAGTTTTTGGTTCGAAAACTGAACAGCCGCTACCCGGCGGCAACATTAAGTCGCGGCTACGGGAGGCGCACCCGGGGATATCTGCTGGCAACTGCGCAATCCCTGCCGGAAGACATCGGTGATGAGCCGGTGTTGCTCAAACGCCTTTTTCCAGCGCTGGAGGTCGCGGTGGGCGAAAACCGTGTGGCGGCCATACCCGCGTTGCTCACGGACAGTCCGGAGACAAAAGTCATTATCTGCGATGATGCTTTTCAACACCGGCCGCTGCGGGGTGGACTAAACCTTTTGCTCACCGGCTTTGGCGCTCTTTACGTTGACGATTTGATGCTGCCTGCGGGCCGCTTGCGGGAGCCGGTTTCCGGAGCTCGAAGAGCGGATGCAATTATTGTGACCGGCTGTCCGCCGGCACTTCCGCCTGCCGAACAACAAGTGATCGCTGCCCGCCTGAGGGGGAATCCCGACCAGCCGGTGTTTTTTGCCGGGCTGGAGTACGCTACTCCCTACCGGCTGGGCCGGTTGTCGGAGTTGTTTTCCGGCGAAGGGCTTCACGCCATCTTGCTGGTTACAGGAATTGCGCGTCCGGAAAGGCTGCGGGGTTGGCTGGAAGCCCGCGCGGGATCCGGGGCCTTTGGTGAACAACCGGCGGCCGGTGCGGGAAATCCTGAGGATTTTGCGGGAGGAGAGGCCGGAAGACCCGGGGAGGCCGGTGCGGGCGGGGGGACGCTTCGACCTGAATTTTTGATAAAACACCTGGCCTTTCCGGATCATCACCCCTGGCGACCGGCAGATCTGGAGCGAATCCGTTTGGCTTACCGCAACATGATTAAAGGTGGACGCACGGTTATTTTCACCACCGAGAAAGACGCTGTGCGACTGGAAGCATTCTCGGCCGATCTTGAGGACCTGCCCATTTTTGTTCAGCCGGTCCGAATGGCTATGCTGCCTGATTCCGCCGACGCTTTTGACGGGTTACTTTTTGGTTACGTGGCGAATGCCGAACTTGATCGCCCTGATCAGGAGTAAATCCTGTAACCACCTTTTCCCCCTTTCCTATGTCTCAACATCTACCTGAAATCAACCTGATTCAACAAATCCGAGAAAGCGAACAATTCATCCGGACAAGGGCCGGCATCGGAAAAAGCAATGAACCCGAGTTCGGAATCATTCTCGGCACCGGGCTTGGTGGCCTGGTCAGTGATATTGATGTTGATGCCGAAATTCCCTATGAGGACATTCCGCATTTTCCGATATCCACCGTAGAGAGCCATAACGGGCGTTTGTTGTTCGGCAAACTCTCCGGGCGGCGGGTAGTGGCCATGCAGGGTCGCTTCCACTATTATGAGGGCTACTCTGCTGCGCAAGTCGTTTTTCCCGTTCGCGTCATGAAATTTTTGGGGATCCGGCGACTGTTTGTTTCCAATGCTGCGGGTAGTCTGAACGGCGGCATCGGCAAAGGGGATCTGATGGTGCTGCGCGATCATATCAATTTATTGCCCGACAGCCCTTTCCGCGGTCCGCATTATCCGGAGCTCGGTCCGCGGTTTCCCGATCCAATTGGTATCTATGACATGGCCATGGTGAAAAAAGCCATCGAAATTGCCTCTGAACTTGGCATTCCCTGTTTTTCGGGGGTCTATGTTGCCGTGCCCGGACCTCAACTGGAAACAGCCTCAGAGTACCAGTACCTCCACAGAATTGGCGGCGATGCCGTAGGCATGAGTACGGTGCCGGAGGCGCTTGCCGCAAGACAAATGGACATCCCGGTTTTCGCCGTTTCGGTGATTACCGATAACGGGTATCCTCCTTCAGCCGTTGAACCGGTAAGTCTTGAAGATGTGATCCGGATCGCGTCGGAGGCCGAGCCCCGGATGACACAAATTCTCCGCACCTTGGTGGGGGAGGCGAAGTAGGATGGTAAACCTGGCATTGATCGGGTTTTTGTTCAATTGGTTGGTTTTGCTTAGAAAAAAGTTCATTACCCAGATTTAATTCAAAATCCGGACAAACTATTTATTATGAAAACTAAATACGCCTTCGTTTTTATCATTGGTTTTGTCCAAAACATGATGGCGCAGACTCCCTCCTGGGAATGGGCAAGGAGTGGCGCAGGCAATGAATACGATGAGGCAAGCACCGTTGCAGCGGATGTCTCCGGTGGGGTGGTCGTTGCCGGATATTTTGCGAGCGATGATATCACGTTTGGCACCGTGAACCTGATCAATAACACCATCGGATTTGACGATATGTACATTGCCAAATACGATGAAGGGGGAAATCTGCTCTGGGCAAAAAGGGCGGGCGGGAGCGATGATGATAAGGCAACGGATGTTGCAACGGACGCAGCAGGTAATATTTATCTCACCGGTTATTTCTACAGCCCTACCATAACGTTCGGCTCATTTGTACTGGACAATACCGGAGTCGGTGATATTTTTCTGGTTAAGTACGATAACTCAGGTAATGTTTTGTGGGCGCTGAGCGAAGGGGGCCCTTCGCTCGAAATTCCCTATTCAATAGCGCTGGATCTCTCCGGCAACATTGTTCTTGCCGGAAGGTTTTCCAGCACAACCCTGACGTTTGGTACCACTACACTTAATCAGGCCGGCAGCATGGATATTTTTATCGTGAAGTACGATAATGCCGGCAACGTGAACTGGGCCAAAGGAATAGGCGGAGGAAGCAATGATGAGGCTTACGCGGTATGCGCTGATGTTGACAACAATATTTATGTAGCCGGGTATTTTAATCAGACCGTTTCTTTTGGGTCGTCCACCTTTACCTCCGAAGGTCAGGCAGATGTTTTTCTGGTAAAACTCAATGCCGCCGGCGATTTTCTCTGGGCAAGAGCAGCGGGAGGAAGCCCGGATGATCGCGCGGAATCCGTGACAACAGATGCATCTGGCAACAGTTATATGACTGGTCACTTTGTCAGTCCAACGATCACATTCGGGTCCCTGACCTTGACCAGTACCGGGGATGAAAATTCCTTTATCACAAAGTATGATGCCGATGGAAATGCTCTTTGGGCAAAGGGAATTAATGGCGATAGCCGGGCAAAGTCAATCGCGGTAAAAGGGGATAGACTTTATGCCGGTGGGGCTTTTGCGGAAGAGCCCCTGAATTTTGGGACCTCCTCACTGTTCCTCAATGGAAGCAGGGATTTCTTTTTGGTAAGCTGTGATACGGCGGGCAACGGGATGTGGGCCGCAAAAGAAACGGCAAATGGTCCGAGCAGCGAATTGCTGAATGCCGTTGCCATAACGGAATCCGGAGAGGTCTATATTGCTGGTTTGTTCGGCAGTGACACGATTGTATTTGGGCCGACTGTGCTAATCAATACCGATAACGGTTTCGAGTCGTTTGTAGCCAGACTGGGTTCAATGTCCACCGGAATTGACCAGGTTGCAAGTGAAGAAACTCTTTCCTTTTTCCCCAATCCTTCGAGCGGGAGCGTGACCTTGCAAAGCGCTTACGAGATAGACGGAGTGGAGATTTATGGATTGACCGGGGAAATGGTTTTTTACGAAAGCGGTATTCACACCCGACGGGAACCTTATACCCTTGATCTTTCCCGGCTTGAAAATGGAATGTACTTCTTAAGGGCCCATGTTGGCGGAGTACAGCAGGTAAATAAGTTGTTGATCAGTAAGATTCCGGATTGACCTTGGCAGGGTCTGGAAATTGATCTTGGTGCCAAAAGAAGTTTATTTCTTATTTTCCGAAATTATTGCAGGCAGACAAACCAACTAACCAGATGAGTTTATTTGTTAGAAAACCCATGAATTCCTTGATGGAGGAAGCGGCGGAGACCGGCACCCATACCCTAAAGCGGTCGCTGGGTGCCTGGGGCCTCATCGCTTTGGGCATCGGGGCCATCATCGGCGCGGGACTCTTTTCCATTACCGGTATGGCGGCAGCCAATCATGCGGGTCCTGCGATTACCTTGTCTTTTATTGTGGCAGCTTTCGGTTGCCTTTTCGCGGGCTTGTGCTACGCTGAATTCGCTTCCATGATTCCGGTGGCTGGCAGTGCTTATACCTATTCCTATGCTACGATGGGTGAATTCATTGCCTGGATTATCGGTTGGGATCTGGTGCTGGAGTATTCTGTTGGTGCTGCTACCGTGGGCATCAGTTGGAGCCGTTACCTGGTAAAATTTGCGGAAGGATTTGGGCTTGAAGTTCCGCCGGATTTTACCGTGGGGCCCTGGGACGGCGGCATCATCAACCTTCCAGCTGTCTTTATCATTATGTTGATGAGTTCCCTGCTGATTAAAGGCACGAGCGAAAGTTCTTTTGTCAACGGGATCATCGTCGGGCTGAAAATTGCGGTCGTTACTGTTTTTATTGTCCTGGGCTGGAAGTATATCAATAACGATAACTACATTCCATATATTCCAGACAATACCGGCAAGTTTGGCGATTTTGGTTTCAGCGGGATTATCCGTTCGGCAGCTATTGTATTTTTTGCCTACATCGGTTTTGATGCCGTTAGCACGGCAGCGCAGGAAGCAAAAAATCCCAAACGGGATATGCCGATCGGAATTCTTGGTTCGCTCGCGATTTGTACCGTGCTCTATATTCTTTTTGCCCACGTGATGACCGGGGTCACTAATTACACCACATTTGCCGGCAAAGACGGTATTGCTCCGGTGGCTATCGCTATTGAGCACATGGGCAAAGCAGATGCTGCCGGTGTCATTACGCCGGATTACCCGTGGCTAAACCGCGCAATCTTAGTCGCTATCCTTGCGGGCTATTCGTCGGTAATTCTTGTTATGCTGATGGGGCAGACGAGGGTGTTCTTCAGCATGAGCAAGGATGGCCTTATTCCTAAAGCATTTTCTCAAGTCAATCCCAAAACTCAAACACCGATTAGAAGCAATTTGTTGTTCATGCTGTTTGTTAGCCTTTTTGCCGCTTTTGTGCCGGCAAGAGTGGTTGGGGAAATGACGAGTATCGGTACGCTTTTTGCCTTTATCCTGGTCTGTATTGCCGTGTGGGTCATGCGAAGAAGAATGCCAGACCTTCCCAGAGCGTTTAAAACGCCTATGGTGCCCCTGATCCCTATTCTGGGTATCGTTGTCTGTCTGTTCATGATGGTTTTTCTTCCAATGGATACCTGGATAAGGCTGATCGTGTGGATGCTGATCGGCATGGATATTTACCTGGTATATGGCGCTAA
>JANNSM010000482.1:0-2870 GCA_031402635.1 Bacteroidota bacterium
CAAAGAAAAAGGACCTTATCCCGTTCGCAGAAAGCCGGATAACTCCGAAGGATAACCCCGGATAAGGGAAGCCCGTCTTAAAGATCGCTGAGGTCAAAGTCGTTCATAAACGACGTGTCAAAATTGCCTCCCACAAAACGGGGATCGTTCATCAATTTTTTGTGGAAGGGGATCGTGGTGGCAATACCCTCGATGATGAATTCGTCCAGTGCCCGCCGCATTTTAGCGATGGCTTCCGGCCGGGTCTTCGAGCGCACGATCAGCTTGGCGATCATCGAATCGTAATAGGGAGGAATCGTGTAACCTGCCGAGGCGTGGGTGTCAACCCTTACGCCGTGGCCTTTTGGACTGTGGAAATTTGTGATGCGGCCCGGGCAGGGCGCAAAATTCTTCCTGGGGTCTTCGGCGTTGATGCGGCATTCAATGGCGTGCCCGACGGGATAATAGGCATCCTTCGCAAGGCGGGATCCGGCGGCGATCAGGATTTGCTCGCGGATCAGGTCCAGGTCCATAACTTCTTCGGTGACGGTGTGCTCTACCTGGATGCGCGTGTTCATTTCCATGAAATAGAAATTCCGGTGTTTGTCAACCAGAAATTCAACGGTGCCTACGCTTTCGTAACCGATGGACTGGGCTGCTTTGATGGCCGCAGCGCCCATTTTTTTGCGCAGTTTGTCATCCATGAAGGGCGAAGGGGCCTCTTCGACCAGTTTCTGATGCCTGCGCTGCACGGAGCAATCGCGCTCGGAGAGATGGGCCGAATTGCCGTGCTGATCACCCATGATCTGAATCTCAATGTGACGGGGTTCCTCAATGTACTTTTCCATGTACATGCCGGGATTTCCGAAAGAGGCTTCGGCTTCCTGCGTCGCACGGCTGAGGGCGTTTTCCAGTTCTTTCTCTTCCCAGACAATCCGCATGCCTTTTCCCCCGCCCCCGGCCGTTGCCTTCAGGATGACCGGGTAACCGATCCGGTCGGCGTCTTTTTTGGCTTTGCCTAAATCGCGCAACAGCCCTTCGGAGCCTGGAATGACGGGCACTCCGGCCTTCTTCATCGTGGTCTTTGCCGTGATTTTATCGCCCATCTGGCGAATCATTTCAGCCGTTGGACCGATGAACTTGATGCCGTATTCCGAGCAGATCTCCGAAAATTCGGCGTTCTCAGAAAGGAAACCGTAACCCGGGTGGATGGCGTCGGCGTTGGTGATTTCGGCGGCGGCCATGATGCGCTGAATATCCAGGTAGCTCTCGGAACTCCGCGGGCCCCCGATGCAGACCGCCTCGTCGGCAAATCGAATAGCCAGACTTTCTTTGTCGGCCGTGGAATAAACTGCCACCGTTTTAATGCCCATTTCCTTGGCCGTGCGGAGTACCCGCAAGGCGATCTCTCCGCGGTTGGCGATCAGGATTTTCTTAAACATGGCAATTGGGCTGTTTTCAGCCTTTGGGATCAATCAGGAATAAAGGCTGTTCGTACTCGACCGGGCTGGAGTCTTCGGCGAATATCTTGACGATGGTTCCGGAGAGTTCCGATTCAATTTCGTTGAACAACTTCATGGCTTCGATGACACACAGCACCGTACCGGGGCTGATTTTGTCGCCGACTTTGACAAACAAATCCTTGTCCGGGCTGGGCCGGCGGTAAAGCGTGCCCACCATAGGAGATTTTATGGTTACATAGTCCGTGAGGGCTTCGGCAGGGGCGGGGGGCACCTGCGCTTTAGGAGCGGCCTGCGCTTCGTGGGCGGGGGGTGGGGGGGAGGCAGAGGTTGATCCGGGAGTGGCGCTGAACACCTGAGGTTGCATCGTAACGGGTTGTCCCGGCATGCCTTCCGCCGTGCGGAGCCTGATCCGGAAGTCGCCTTTCTCAATGGTCAGGTCGGCGATGTTGGTCTTACCCAGAAGCCTGATCAAATCGGTGATTTCTTTGTAATCCATGCTTTTCAGTCTTTTGCGCGTTCAACATAGGCGCCCGAAACCGTGTCAATTTTGATCCTTTCCCCCTGGCTGATAAACAGGGGAATGCGCACTTCAGCCCCTGAAGATACGGTAGCCAGTTTGAGCGTGTTTGTAGCGGTATCTCCTTTGAGTCCGGGTTCGGTATAAGTCACTTCCAGAATGACGCTTTGAGGCAGCTCACAAGCAAGCGGTTGTTCGTTTTCTGCCAGCACCAGGATGGTCACTTCCTGCCCTTCGGTCAGAAATTGCGGGGCATCAATCAGTTTCTCGGGAATGGACACCTGCTCGTAGGTGTCGTTGTTCATGAAGTTGTACCCGTATTCGTCCTTGTAAAGGAACTGGGAAATGCGCCGTTCAACCCGGATTTCGTCCACTTTGTGGCCGGAGGGCCAGGTATTGTCCACGACTTTGCCGGAAGTCAGGCTTTTGAGCTTTGCGCGCACAAAAGCGGGACCTTTTCCGGGTTTGACATGCTGGAACTCCACGATGGTCCAGAGATCACCGTTGTACTTTAGGGTGAAGCCGTTGCGGAAATCTGCGGTACTAGCCATACGTGTTGAGTGATCAGGGTAGATTTTGATTCCCGGGAAGCTGGCACTTGTCCGTTTTTAATCCCATTGGCACCGGAGTGAGAGGGTTGGTTTAAAACAGACCGGTTCAACCTTCAGAAGAATTCAAAAAGTGCCCATAAGTTTTAAGGTTTGGGATCATATGCCCATTTCACCAGGGCTGAACCCCATGTAAATCCGCCGCCGAAGGCGGCGATGATCAGGTTATCCCCTTTGCGGAGTTTGGGTTCCCATTCCCAAAGGCACATCGGGATGGTGGCTCCGGTGGTGTTTCCAGGGATGTCATCGAGGACCACCGGTCTGAGCTGACCCAAGAGCAGAAGGACTTGGTTCGGCTGATTG
>JANNSM010000483.1:0-8312 GCA_031402635.1 Bacteroidota bacterium
CCTTTTTGGCTCTTTTCAGACCACTTGAGGGAAAAATTATACGCAACTCAGGCCGTCACAACAGCCTTCTACAAACGTCAGATACCGCCTGAAATGGTCCGCAAACACAGCATGCCGGCGCAAAACCCGTGAGGTCGCAAAGACACCGAAAGCGAAATACAAAGAGCAAGACAGGCCCTTTCGTCGAAGATTTCCGAGTTTTGCCGTCCAATTCAATTACCCCGTACCATGGACATCGTTGTTAGCGGCACCCGGCCGACCGGAATTCTGCACCTGGGCAATTACTTCGGAGCCGTGCGCAACTATGTGCGGCTGCAGGACCAGGTGCCGGAGAGCTACTTTTTCATTGCGGATTACCATTCGCTGACCACGCATCATCAGCCGGATCAGTTGGACCGGCTGGTCAAGGAAACCGCAGCAACCTACCTCGCTGCAGGTCTGGATCCGGAGAAGTGCTGCCTGTACATCCAAAGCGATGTGCCGGAAACCGCAGAACTCTACCTTCTCTTTAATATGATCGCCTATAAAGGCGAATTGGAGAAAGTGCCCACCTTCAAAGAAAAAATCAGGAAGCAACAGGAGAACATCAATGCTGGTCTGCTGACCTATCCGGTGCTGATGGCCGCCGATATTCTCATCCACCGGGCCACAAAAGTTCCCGTAGGGAAAGATCAGGAGCAGCATCTCGAAATGACGAGGAACTTCGCGCAGCGTTTCAACCAAAAATTCGGACGCGATTATTTTCCCGAGCCGGTGGCCTACAATTTTGGCGACCAGTTGGTTAAGGTCCCATCGCTGGATGGCAGTGGAAAAATGAGCAAGTCCGACAGTCCCGGTTCCGCAATTTTCCTGAACGATTCCGATGACGCGATCCGCAAGAAAGTCATGCGCGCCAAAACCGACAGTGGACCTGCGGAACCCGGACAGGCGCGCACGGAGGAAATTTCCAACCTCTTTGCCCTGATGGCCCTGGTCAGCGAGCCACAAACCCTCGGGTTTTATGAATCAGCCTATGACCAGGCCAACATCCGGTACGGCGACCTGAAAAAGCAACTGGCTGACGACATGATCGCGTTTGTTGCGCCTATGCGTAAGCGGATTGCCGAATTTGTACAGGACCGCGAAGGGCTCAATGCCATCCTGAAACGGGGAGGCGAGCAAGCCCGGACCAGCGCACGCGAAACCGTTAAGACCGCCCGGGAGATGGCCGGGCTCCGCTATTACTAAGCACTCGGGGAATTCCTATCTTAGACAACTTTCCTAAACGGCATGGCCAAACAAACTCCCCTCCCCCCTTCCCCCGTAAAACACGTGGCTATAGCCGGTAATATCGGTTCCGGTAAAACCACCCTGACGCAATTGCTCGCCAAACATTTTGGCTGGGAAGCGCATTTCGAAGACGTAGAAAACAATCCCTACCTCTACGATTTCTACCAGGACATGCCGCGCTGGTCTTTTAACCTGCAGATTTTTTTCCTCAACAGCCGATTCCGGCAGATTATTGATATTCATCAGGGCGAAAAAACGGTTGTGCAGGACCGAACCATTTACGAAGACGCGCGCATTTTCGCACCGAACCTGCACGCGATGGGTCTGATGACCACCCGCGATTTTGAAAATTATACGCGGCTCTACGAAACCATCAGTTCCCTCATCAGCCCGCCGGATCTGGTCATTTACCTCAAAGCATCCATCCCTACGCTGGTCAACCAGATTCAGAAACGCGGCCGGGATTATGAGGAAAATCTGCGGTTGGATTATCTGCGCAGGCTGAACGAATATTATGAAGCCTGGTCGGCCAAGTTTACGGAAGGAAAACTCCTGATCGTGGACGTGGACAACTGCAACTTCGCCGATAAAAGCGAAGATTTGGGCGAAGTGATCAACCGGGTTCACGCGGAGCTTTACGGACTGTTCAAGAATACTTGACAAGGGATCCGCAACTGATGATGTTTCTGGAATTCACTATGGCAATTTTACCAGATTGATGGTAAAGCGGGGTAATCGGGAAAGTTTCCACATCATGATTTAAATTCCGGTTACTGCTCTTTTGATGCAGTGGGGACCGGTTTTTTTGGCGAGACATTTTTTCGCCATGAGACTCCTCTGCTTTTTATCTGGTTGGTTGGTCTTTTTGCTGCTGAGCCTGAATTGCCGGGGCGGTGGTTTGGATTGGGCAGTCGGTGGAAGGGCCGCCTCGCTGGGTGGCGCTTCGGTTACACTTCAGGATGCATGGGCAGGATTTAACAACCCGGCCGGCACGGCGGGGTTAAACAGAATTTCATTGGCCGTTTCGGCAGAACGCCGCTATCTGCCAGGTGGGCCGGACGTTTTGGGTTTCGGCATGATCGTTCCCACTTCCTTTGGAAGTTTTAGCGCAAACGCCCTGCATTTCGGAGACCGGAACTACAACGAGCAGCGGATCGGCCTTGGTTATGCCCGGAGTTTTGGCCCGGAGCTGTCCATAGGAATGCAGTTCAATTTTCTGGGCCTACGTATCCCGGGTTATGGAAACCGCCAGGTCTTCACAGCGGATGTGGGAATGCGTTACCAGCCGGTTAACGACCTGCTTTTGGGGATCAGAGTCTTTAATCCGTTCCGGGTCGGGATGGCAGAAAGTGCGGGCGAAGAAGTCCCGGTGCTTTTCTCGGTCGGTGCGGGGTATGCGCCTGCCGATGGACTTACACTCTCCCTGCAAGCGGACAAATCGCTCAATGATCCGCTGCAAATCCGGGCCGGTCTGGAGTATGCGATCCTGGAATCGCTCAGCCTTCGGGCCGGCCTTTCGACAAGCCCTCCTACCCTGCATTTTGGTTTGGGAATTCCGATGAAAAAACTGGATATCAATGTTGGCAGTTCGCTTCACCCACTGCTGGGTTTCAGCACCACGATAGGAATCGCTTACTCTTTGCCGGAAAAGCAGCCATGAAAAAGTTCTTTCCATTAATGCATTTACAGCTTGTTTTGCCGGTTTTATTGGGTGGCACACATTATCTGCTCCCAGCTCAACAAGTGGTTTCGGACTTCGACCAAATCCCGGAATTGTTGGAATCGCTTTCCCTGGATGCTGAGAGCAGTGCGGATGATTCGGCATTTCCGCTTGAATCGCTCTCCGGAAGTCTGGAGCGCTATCTCGAGAATCCGCTGAATCTGAATATTGCCAATGAAGAACAGTTGGCCGAACTCGGACTATTGAGCACAATCCAGCTGGCTGCGGTGATCAATCACCGGGTTCAGTATGGTGATCTGCTGAGCGTTTATGAATTGCAGTCCGTACGGTCTTTCGAAACCGGGGATATTGAGCGCCTGATTCCGTTCATCACGGTCGGGTCAGCAGCAGAGCGATCGCGCGCACCCTGGACACAACAACTTTTCGGAGGAACCCGACAACTGATTTTACGATACTCAAGCGTCATAGAAGATCCTGAAGGATACACCCGGCCGGACTCTCTGCGCGGATACCTGGGCAATCGCGCCAGCATTCAGGTCCGATATCGCTACAATTTTGGCAACCGGATCAGTTATGGCTTTACCGCAGAGAAAGATCCCGGTGAAGCGTGGTTTGGCAGTTACCAGCCCCGCGGCTTCGACTTTTACAGCGCTCATTTTTATACCCGCGATCTGGGCCGGCTCCGTGATCTGTGCGTTGGTGATTATGAACTGAGGATTGGTCAGGGCTTGGTCTGGTGGTCGGGATTTGGCTTCCGGAAAAGTGCCACCCCGATGGAAGTCCAGAAAACCGGAAGACCACTGGGACCCTATTCTTCGATCAACGAAAATCGCTTTTTGCGCGGTGCGGCTGCCCGCTTGAGAATGGGTCCGGTTGAACTGACTCTTTTCGGATCGTATAAAAGCCTGGACGCAAACCCGACCGAAAGCGGTGATTCGGTAAACACCACTCCGGAAACCATAACTGCGTTTATTGACGATGGGCTGCATCGCACCGAAAATGAACTACAAAAGAAAGATGTTACAAAAGAAACTATCGCAGGAGCAAATTTCAGTTTTCAATACCGGAAGGTCCGTGTGGGCTTGATGGCATCTCACATCCGGTACAACCTTGCACTTAACCTTGCGGATCTACCGTACAATCGCTACTCATTTTCTGACAACAACCTGTCCAATGCCAGTCTGCATTATTCTGGCAACTGGCACAACATCAGTTTTTTTGGCGAAACGGCCCTTTCCGGGAATGGGTCATTCGCCTTACTTAACGGGATGTTGGCCAGCCTTCATCCCCGGATGGATTTGAGTGTAGTACACCGGCATTTCGACAAAGCATACCACGCTTTGTATGCCGCACCTTTTGGGGAGCAGATTGTCGGGCGAAATGAACGCGGTCTTTACCTGGGCATTGCCCTGCGGCCTGCTCGGGCCTTCACCCTGAATGCCTACGCAGATATTTACAGCCATCCGTGGTTGCGTTTCAGCGCTGACGGGCCGAGCCGAGGCCGAGATTACCTGGTCCAACTCGGTTGGTCGCCCAGCCGCAACACCTTGCTTTATCTCCGGGCCAGGCATGAAATCAAAGAAGAAAATGCGCCGGACAACGAAACCGAGTTGGATATCCTGACTGATTTTCGCAGAACCAGTCTGCGGATTAATCTATCAGCCAAATTGAGCCCTGAAATCAAGGTTCAAAGCCGGGTTGAAGGGGTTTGGACCGACCATGGCAACCAAACGCCGGAATCCGGGCTGCTGATTTTTCAGGATATCCAGTGGTCACCGGAACGACTCCCGTTTGTTCTGACGGCCCGCTATGCTCTTTTTGATGCGGAAAGTTTTGATGCGCGGATTTACTCTTTCGAAAATGATGTGCTTTATGCCTTTTCCATCCCTTTCTTTTCTGACCGGGGAAGTCGGTATTACTTGCTAGCCCGCTTCAAAATCAGTCGCTGGCTGGACGTTTACACCAGGTTTGCCCGCACCGGATACAGTAACCGCGAATCCACCGGGACGGATCTGGACTTAATCGAAGAACCCCACCGTTCAGAGATTAAAATTCTCTTGCGTTTAAAATGGTAACCGCGCTGCAATAGTTGCCGTCGGCATCACTGACGGGTATCATCATTCTGCATGATTCGCTCAATCCGGGGATCAGGAATGAGCCAAATCAGTGCAACCACCCCATAAATTGCTCCGGCGATGATCCTCGCCTTGTGGGACTTTGAGCTCCAAAACCATCACGGTGATAATGATGGCCATTACCCCACCGCTGAAGGCCTCCATCCTGCCTTTGGTCACCTTTCAATATCAATTTTACAAACCATTTCGAGAGGTGTAACCAATAATTTACGATCATAAACGCCATAGCGCATAAGCAACGGCCAGAGCAAACACAAGATTGGCGAGTCCTGCGCTTCGGGATAGACTTTTTTCCACAGGTAATCTCAACCCCAACATAGCAAACAGCCAGCCAGCGCTAAAAAATGCCACTAACCCGGCTGCCAATGATTTAAATGAATCCGGAGCAAGGTTCCCGTAAAGCAATAGTGCGATCCCTGCAAAACCAGTTAGAAAAATAGCAAGGGATACTCTGCCTGGAATGTTGGTCCGACGCCGTTGTTGGTTCAGATCAAGCAGTGGATCGCTCATTTATATCCCCACGTTTATCACTTCGAAAAGCGTAAAGAAGTACGACGACCTTAAGAATTGATGACCATGGTATCGGTCAGTCGGTCGTGAAGTGCTTTATGGTTGCTGTTGGTAAAGGCGAGAACGAACCCTCCAAAAGCAGGAATAGCGCTGAGCCACTTGCCAAAATAACGTATGGTAAACTTTCCCAGGCTTAACCGTCCACCCAATGAAGTGCGAACCCTGATTCCGAATAACAACTTTCCCGGAGAAGCGCCGGTGATTGCAAATAACAACCCAAAGATGAGCCACGGAGTCAGGAATAGAATTGGAATGGCAATGGACTTCTCTTCTATGATGCCCCGGATAAACAATGATGGTTCAAACTCCTTTTCATAGAGCGAATCCAGCGCATAACGGAACCACTGTGGAATTCCGGTGTCGGCTAGCTCATAATGCTTTGACTTGTCAAAGGCTTGCCTGGAGCGGAAACTTTCCTGAAAAATCAATAAGGTAACTACGAGTGCCGCACCTAGTAACAGATCTATGGCAAAAGCAATCGTTCTCTTAATCAAAGAGGCCGTAGTTTTATTTGTATTCATCTCTGTTTCTTATCCAAACCAGCAAATATCGGCAAGGTAAAAACCTTACCCTTTTGGACTCTAAAATACTGTTAATTTGGATTTGTGGCTAACAGTTCGAAGATCCGGGAACTAATTAGTTACGCATACAGATTTTATTTATATTTTATATCATATGAATCTCTATATTAAATACATGGTAAGTCTTCGCTGCAAACTGCTAGTCCAAGGGGAACTGGAGAAAATCGGCCTTAATTACACATCAATTAACCTCGGCATGGTAGAACTGTTTGAAGATATAAGTCCGAAACAAAGAGCATTACTTAAAAAATATCTACTGAAATCCGGACTCGAATTTACGAATGATAAAAAAGCCATATTGATAGAAAGAATTAAAAATGTTGTTATCAGCATTGTTCTGATGACTTATGCTTTGTCGATATACTCTAGTATATCAACAGTGATAAAACTTACTCCTTTATCAATCTCTTGTGCTTTAATTGCCATTGCCAATTTTTTAATTTTGTTGTAGCATAAAATAGGTGATAATAAATATCACCCATTAAATTTCGGTGGAGGCATTTTATTTATTATCTATCCCCATGTCTTTAATGGCCTTTTCAAGCTCATTCATGTCATGGCTAAATTCCCGCTTGAAGGCATCCCAGTCGCTTTGGTTTTTATAGTATTAAAGAATTATTTCCCGCATGTAACGGTTTTTCTGCTCGAGTACTTCTATTCTTTTAGCATATAAAGGATCAAGCGCTTTACCGGGTTTGCTTAATTTAACCCTTAGTGCTGCGATGAGCGTTTCATTGTCTTTGATCTTGGCCTCTGAAGCAATTTTAAAAACCTCCCAGTCTTTCGTGTAATCGGAACTTAAATCTTCAGATTTAGCTTCAGTCTGAATTTCCTTTAAATCCTGTTTTGCATCATCAACGGCTTCCTCGGCAGATTCCACTTTAGATTCCTTCGTTTGGCAGGAAACCAGAGAAAATGCACCTATGAAGAGCATGAGTGCCATTATACTCAATGAAGTTTTCATAATTATTATGTTCAAGTCAATAATTCGGGTTCAATGTTTTAACCGGAATAGATTAAATCGCTCATCATACCGCACTGCTTTTGTAAACGGCACAATATGATGAACGATTTATCTGTTTAGATTTCCGCAAGGATTTTGTGCAGTTCTTCTTTGGTCTTGCCAAGTTTGATTTGCAGTCTTCCCAACATTTCTTCCTTTTTCCCTTCAGCAAACATCAAATCGTTGTCGGTCAAAGTGGCATATTTAACCTTAAGCTTGCCTTTCAATTCATCCCAATTGCCTTTTAACTCTTTAGTGTTCATTTTCTTTGTTTTTAATTTTCCAAATATTGATTCAACGCAAATGTCACACCATCTTCCATACAAAGTGTTGCAACCTTTGGTCTGTTCGTTACATGATTCCCACTTATTTGAGCCTTGGTCCGATGGAAACTTTAGCGTTGCTTAATTTGAAAATCGCCTGTTTGTTAAATTTATTTTTTTATATATAACAGGTTATTAATTTAAATATTTTAATTTAATGAATATTTAATTTATAACAAACTGACGATACGCTACCTCTCTATATGCTCTCAACCGGAATTTCCCTATTTCCCGTACCTTTGCGCCTCGATGAAACATATCCGGAACTTCTGCATTATTGCCCATATTGACCACGGAAAGAGCACGTTGGCTGACCGTCTATTGGAAAGCACCAAGACGGTTTCCGACCGGGATATGCAAGCCCAGGTCCTGGACAATATGGACCTGGAGCGGGAACGGGGCATCACCATCAAGAGCCACGCCATCCAGATGCTACACATGCACCAGGGGCAGCAATACGTCTTCAACCTGATTGACACCCCCGGACACGTGGACTTCTCGTATGAAGTCAGCCGGTCTATTGCGGCGTGTGAAGGGGCTCTGTTGCTGGTGGATGCCGCCCAGGGAATTCAGGCGCAAACGATTTCCAACCTGTACCTGGCTATTGCCCATGATCTGGAAATCATCCCGATTGTCAATAAAATTGATATGGACGGGGCCATGATCGAAGAGGTCAAGGATCAGATTGTGGACCTGATCGGTTGTAAAATAGAAACCATCATCGAGGCCAGCGGCAAAACCGGCAAAGGT
>JANNSM010000484.1:0-5093 GCA_031402635.1 Bacteroidota bacterium
GCTGGCAGCTTGAACTGCCGTCTGTGCGGGAACTTGAAATTCGCCTCACCGATCCGCAGGGTCGCGAGTGCTGGAAAAAAGTCATCGGCGATTTTAGCGGTGGCTCGCTTCAGCAAAATATCAGCGCTGTTGATGCCAAACTGCCTGTGGGCATTTACGTGCTCGAGGCTCGTTATTCGGGCGGAAGCCGGCGGATTGTGCTGATGCATGTCGAATGATCCGCTCCCACTTTCGATTCTTTCTTTTGATTCCTCCTTCCTAATCCCAATTTCGATTCCTACTTCTTTTTTCCTTCTGCTCTCTCTACTCCTTCATGTCAACCACCAAAAATCAGAACCGGAAATCACCTGACGGCCAGATATTGCAGACTGGTCATGGAGAGCCGGTAAAAACCCATCACACCTTCTGCCGCATTTGCGAATCCCTTTGCGGGCTCGAAGTGGATGTTGCCGCAAATCAGGTTGTTGCCATTCGCCCGGATCCGGAACATGTTGCCACGCGAGGTTTTGCTTGTCCGAAGGGCCTTAAACAACACCATCTTTTCCGTTCGCCAGACCGACTTAAGTACCCGATGAAACGCGAAGGCAAGAACTTCAGGCGGGTGAGCTGGGACCAGGCGCTCAGCGAAATCGGGGAGAAAGTGCGGCAGATTCGCGGCGACCATCACGCCAATTCCATTGCAATGTATGTTGGCACGGCGGCCGGATTTGGCGTTCTGCATCCTGTATTTGCCCAGGGATTTATGACCGGCCTTGGTTCAAAAAGCATGTATGCCTCCGCCACGCAGGACTGCTCCAATAAATTTGCTGCAGCACGCCACATTTATGGTTTCCCCTTCACCCAACCGTTTCCCGACCTGCATCATACCCGATGCCTGATTATCATCGGTGCAAATCCGGTGGTTTCCAAGTGGAGTTTCCTGCAGGTACCCAACCCGATCGCTCATCTCAAGGAGATGACGGCGCGTGGGGTCAAATTGTACGTTGTGGATCCCCGAAAAACGGAAACCGCAAAAACCGCCGGTGAACATGTGTTCATAAAGCCGGGAACCGACGTTTACTTTTTCCTGAGTTTTCTAAATGAATTAATCGCCCAAAATGGTATTGACCGAGATCGGTCCAACCGCTTTATGAACGGCCTTGATGAAGTTCTCGCTTTGGCCGGCCCCTGGACTGCAGAGCGCACGTCAACGGTTACCGGAATCCCGCCGGAGACGCTCCGCACCATGGTCTCCGATTATAGAAATGCAGAAGGCGCGGCGTTGTACAGCTCTACCGGGGTAAACATGGGCGGCGAGGGTACGCTTGCTTTTTATCTGCAGGAAGTCATCAATGCCGCAAGCGGTAACCTGGACAGACAGGGCGGCACCCTGGTCGGTCTCGGGGTCATTGACTTTCCAAAATTCGGCGTAAAAAATGGGGTGCTGATGCGCGAAGACCGCACACGGGTTGGTGATTTCGGTTCGGTCAATGACGCTTTCCCCGGTGGAGTGCTGGCAGACGAAATCCTCACGCCGGGAGACAGGCAGGTCCGCGCCCTTTTTGTTACCGGTGGCAATCCGTTGATCACGATGGCCAACAGCAACCGGTTGCGCAAAGCATTTGAGCAGCTTGAACTGCTGGTAACGCTTGACATTCTGCCCAACGAAACCGGTTCTCTGGCGCATTATATGCTGCCCTGCACAGCACCCCTTGAACGTCCGGATCTGCCTTTCATATTTCCACTTATGCTCGGCCTTCAAGCTAAACCTTATCTGCAAGCCACACGTCGCGTGCTCAAACCGGAAGCTGAACAACGAGATGAGGCGAGCATTTACCTGGACCTTTGCCGGGCCAGCGGTGTCCAACTTTTCGGCTCGGCTGCAGCGCAGCGTTTTTTTGAAAGTGCTAAGGGAGCGCACCGCCTCAGGCAAAAACTTAGCGGCCGGCGCAATGAACAGCCCGCCCTTCCCCAGGAATTTTTATTAAACGGACTGCTCAAACTTACAGGGCAACCGGGTTTTGGCAAGCTGCTTAAAATCCCGCACGGCCTTGCCCGTCCCGATCACAAACCCGGCAGTTTTCTGGGTGAAGGGAGCGACCCGATCCACGGAAAACCTCAAAAAAGCCGGGTAACCACCCCGGATGGAAAAGTAAACCTGGCGCCGCAAGTGCTGGTTAAGGCTATCCTCGGTCTGGAGCAAAAATTTGAATTGGCAAAACAGGTTAATCTGGAACGACCGTTCCTGTTAATCAGCAAACGGCACGTCACGACCCACAACTCCTGGACCCACAATTTTGAAGAATTTGTTTCCGGATCGCGGTCAACCAATTACCTGTACATGCATCCGGATGACCTGTCCGGAATCGGCGTAAAAGAAGGAGACCTCGTGGATATCAATTCTCAGACGGGCATGGTTCGCGTTGCCTGTAAAAGTTTGCCTGATCTGATGAAAGGAGTTGTGGCTTTACCGCATGGCTGGGGTCATCAGAGCACACAGCTCCAAATTGCCAGGAAAACCCGCGGAGTCAATGTCAACATTCTCGCAGCCGATGGCGTCCGCGGCATTGACCCACTTTCCGGGATGGTACACCTGACCGGCATACCCGTTTCGGTTAAACCCGCTGGCGGTGAGCAAGCCCACAGTTGGTCAGGGTGAAAGGGATGTATTATCAATACCATAAATGAACAGCCGGCAGATGGGTTTTACCCCCAATGCGCTGCAATCAACACTTGTAATTCCGCCACAACCGGAGCAGATCCGCTGATCAGATCGCCGTCAAAGACCGGATCCCTACCCTGCTGAAAGGGCACTACAACGCCACCCGCTTCACGAACCAGCAACACACCGGCCGCGCAGTCCCAGGGGTTGAGCTTTCGCTCAAAATATCCGTCAAAACGACCGCAGGCCGTATAGGCCAGGTCAACGGCTGCGGATCCCAGGCGTCGGATTCCATGGCAGCGTCCTTGAATTTCGCCTGCCAGCGCCATGAAGCGCAACAGCCAGTCCGGATTGCCGTAAGGGAAACCCGTAGCGAGCAGCGCGTCCTTAACTGCCACGCAGCCGCTGACCCGGATTGGCTGCCCGTTGAGAAAAGCCCCTTCGCCCTTTGTTGCCCTAAAACACTCCCGGCGCGAAATTTCATAGACGCAGCCCCAGGCCAGTTCTCCCTGGTCTTCCAGCGCCACGCTCACGGAGTAGCACGGCAACCCGTGGATGAAATTGGTGGTGCCATCAATTGGGTCAATAATCCAGCGGCGTCCGGCCCGTGTTTGCGGAACGGTTTTTTCCTCCGTCAGAAATGCCGCATCGGGAATCAACGCTGCAAGCGATTTCACCAGCATCCGCTCTGCGCCAAGGTCTATATCTGTAGCGAAGTCCGCACGGCCCTTGGTGTGAACCTGGCCTGCCGTCAGATTTCCGGCCTGTTCCTGAATCCATAAGCCGGTTTGCACCACAGCGGCTTCAGCTTCGGCAAAAAGTTTGCTTACTTCCATCGGTTTGCCCCTAAAAATGATCCCCCGGTCAGACGGCTGATGACGGTGAGTAAAAAAAGTCCCGCCACAATCCACCCTGATGCCCGGCCAAGCAAATCACCCTGCCGCATGTAGTGGGTTACCTCATCATTGGCGTACATCGTATGCTCCAGAATAGCCGCTTGTCCGTAACCCGCGCTGGCCACTACATCACCCCGCTGGTTGATGAAACACGAAATTCCGGTATTGGCCGAACGCGCCACCCAGCGACGGTTCTCGATAGCGCGAAGGCGGGCATAAGCCATATGCTGTTTTCTACCTGCGGTATTGCCCCACCAGCCATCATTGGTCACCACAAACAAGAGACCGGCGCCTCCATTGGTCCAGCCAGTCACGTATTCGCCAAAAATGGACTCGTAACAAATGGCCGGCGCCACACCCAGACTGTCTCCATCGGGCTGGCGTCGCCAGAAACTGCTTCGGTAAGTTGATCGCGACAAGCGGCCCATGTAGTCATCCATTTCCGGGACCAGTTCGCTGAGCCATTTCAACTGCGGGTAATACGGATAACATTCCGGACCCGGCACAAGGATGCCCTTGTTGTAAACCTGCGCGTCGCCGGCCGCATCAATTTGCACAGCACTGTTGTAAGCCGCAATCCAAAGGCGGTTGCCGCTGCCGAAGTCTATTGCACGGGCTTCTGCGGGCGCTGAAGCAGGGTCGCGGAACCGTTCGTAACCGTTGATCCCGGCAATTAGTTTTGTTTCCGGATAAGGCCTGAGCATGGTCCGAATCCTGTTGATGGAAGGATTGCGGTTTAAAGTGGCTAAATCAATATCGTTGGTGAGTGCTGTTTCCGGCCAAACCAGGTAATCCAGCGTATCGCGAAGGGCTTCTTCAGATTGCTGGATGATCTCCCCAAGAATTTGTTCCGGAGGAAGGTCGAATTTTTCAGTATGCGGGTCGTAGTTGGATTGCAATACGGCGACCTTGACCGCCAGCCCGCGGTCGGGATCGCGCTGGCGGTAAATCATTGCGGAAACAATGAGGGGTACCCCCAGCCACAATGCCGGACGAAAGGCGGCCAGCGCAATCGCCATGCGGTTTCCGTGCCGGACAACAAACTGGTAACGGCCTGTTGCGCGAAGGGCGTAAGTCGCCAGCTTCCTCAATTCCCGGTAGATCATGATGTTGACCACAAGAATCCACAAACTTCCGCCGAGCACTCCAGTCCATTCGTACCATTGAATCCAGGCCGGGTGATCGGCAAAACCATTTCCAAGGGTTATCCAGGGCCAGGTAAATTCCCAGCGCATATGCAGGTACTCAAACGTCAGCCATGCGCTGATTAATGCGAAATAACTCGCCAGGTTACCCAGATAGCGGCGCGCTCCAACATACACCATGATGGGCAGCGTCATAAGCAGACTGTTGACCAGGATGGCAAAAATTCCCCCGGCCAGGGTAGCCTTGGCTACCCACCAGGTTGTCAGGCCATTCCAAATTAAAAAACACAGAAAACTAAAGGACCAGACAGAGCGATAAACTTTCAATCCCTCATGCGTCGCCAAAATGGAATCAATACCCTGCAACAGCGGGATCCAGGCCAGGAAAAGGGCAAGGGCAAAAGGCAAAGG